>CAVDXJ010000269.1:0-3134 GCA_963612765.1 Oscillospiraceae bacterium | reverse complement strand
CGGCCTCCTTCACGGCAAGGGCCTCGGCGTAGAACTCGCCGCACCTCTTCAGGTTCGAGGAGGTCAGCTTCTTCTCGTAGAGCCTGTCCTTGTGCGCCTTGTCCATCGCATATCCGCCGATGGTCCTGCGGGCGCGCTCGGCCGTCGTGGTCGAGGCGTAGTCGCCCATCTCGACGAGGATGAAGCGGCGGCGGGCGTTGTTGAGCGAGTTCTCCTGGAGCACCGCCTGCGCCGTCGTGCCCGACCCGCCGAACGCGTCGAGCACCAGCCCGTCGTCGGGGCAGGCGAGCTGCAGCACGCGTCGGATAAGGCGCGACGGCTTCGGGTTCTGGAAGACGGCCTTGCCGTTGAACATCGCCTTGAGCTCTTTGGCTCCCTCGTCGGTGTGGCCAACTTCGTCGTAAAGCCAGAGATTTGTGGGGAGTTTGCCCTCGACAGCGGTCAGATATGTCTTGCGTCGGACACCGCCTAGGCCATTTCGCGTGAAATAGTACTTTGGCCAAGGTCCAGACTCTAGGACCGAAGTTGCAGCCTGCTTTGCCTTGTCCGCGGTCCCGGCAAATACGATCCCCTTAACGCCATGACGCACTTCATCAGTGGGTATTCCGCAAACTTCAGCGCGCTTCTCGTCGTCATTAAGGTCCACGAGTTTGTAATCGCACCATCCTGACATGATTTCAAACATCGTTGCCTGGTCATATCGCCAACAGGCGCCGTTATATGGGTATATCAGCTCCGCGGTAAAGGGATGCTGGATTGCGTAGACCATCCCCTGGTGGGTAGCAGCATTTGGCGCGAAGCCATCGCTACTGGTCCAAGGTGCTACATCGCCGTCGGGGTTGGAATATTTGGCATCCATCTCTTCGGTACGCTCGAGGCGTCCCGGTTCCCAGTCGCCCTTAACGCAATAGGCAAGCAGATGCTCCACCTCAACAGGCATGCCGTGCTTGTCGTTGCGGGGCGCATAGGCGCGCTGCCAGGAAATGTCGCCTTGGAAACAGCCGGATCCGAAGATCTCGTCGCAAAGGTATTTCAGCGCGGCGCACTCGTCGTCGCCGATGCTGATGAATATGACGCCCGTGTCCTTGAGCATCTTCCGCAGAAGCTGAAGGCGCGGGTACATCATGCACAGCCACTTGTCGTGGCGGCTGAAGTCCTCGCCCTCCTTGCCCACGACCTGGCCGAGCCACTTCCTGATGCGCGGGTCGTTCACGTTGTCGTTGTAAACCCACCCCTCGTTGCCGGTGTTGTACGGCGGGTCGATGTAAATACAGTCCACGCGGCCCTCGTACTCGGGAAGCAAAGCCTTCAGTGCCTCGAGGTTGTCGCCGTGGATGATCATGTTCCCGCAGTCGGAGCCGCGGCTGTCCAGCACGCCCTTCTCTGGGACGCGCTCGAGCACGCGGTAGGGCACGTCGCGGTGGTGGTTCACGACCTTGTCCTTGCCCATCCAATCAAGAGTCGGCATTCGGCACCGTTGCCTTTCTATGGGGAGGGGCCTGCGCCCCGGGAAATCAACATAAGTGATTATACGACCCGATGGTTACGAGCTGACGGTCCGCTGCCGAGAGCAGCGGTTTTATGGCAGCGCGAGATTACAATCTAAAATTGATAATCAAGCTTCGATGGTGCCGCGCGGCGCGGCGGGCCAGAGGGGAGCCGTCTATGCTCGCTAAGACCCACATCACCGTTGGGATGGCAACGGCGCTCGTCGTTGCACGGCCGGAGACGGTTCCCGCGCTGATCTGTGCTGTGGCTGGCGGCGGCTTGGGCGGGTGGATCAGCGATGTCGACGTGCGCGGAAACCCCGATGCGAGGGAGGTCCTCAAGAGCGTCCCCGGCATGGCGGCCCTCGTCACCTTATCGCTGGTCCTCGATAAGCTTTTTGACCTGGGTATCGTTTCGTCAATCCTCGCGAGCGCGGGCCCGGGCGCCATATTCGGCGCGGCGCTGTTCTGCGTCCTTGCCGTCGTCGGCATGGGAACGTCGCACCGAACCTTTACGCACTCGCTGCTGTGCTGCGCGCTTTGGGGCCTGGGAGCCTGTCTAGTCCACCCCGGGCTCGGCGTCGCGATTTCTGTTGGGCTTGCGTCGCATCTCATCCTTGACCTGTTCAACATGAGGGGCGAGCGGCTGCTGTTCCCGCTCAAGAAGACGTTCTGCCTCGGCAGGTGCCCGTCTAACGGGCGTGCCAACACGGCGCTCGGCACCATGGGCCTCGTTTCGACCCTCGTCCTCGTTGGCTGGTTCGGCGTCGGGGCCATAGCGGGGAGCACGGGAGTGCCCGCGATACTCACGAGCGCGGCCTCCTCGACCGGTTTCGGGGGCCTTCCGCTGCTCGCGGGCTACCTGATTGCGGTGAATGCGCTGAACGTCGTGGTGTTCATTCTTCTCTGCGCGGTCTGTGGAATCTTTCCCGAAGCGGAGGCGTTCTTCACCTATGCGATGCTCATCATCTCGGCCTTGGGCGGAGCCTTCGGTATGCTCGCAGTCTTGCTGTTCACCACTGTGTTGCTCGGCGCAACGGGCGAGAAGGCACAGAACCGTGGGGACGACGGCGACTCGCTTCTCTATATCGTCGCGGCAGGGCTTTCGCTCCTGTGGATGGTGGTGATTTACCTCGCGTGGAGCGGCGGCATCGCCTCCGTCGCTGTTGACCTGAGTCCCTTATCTCACGTACCGCTGATTATGTACCTTGTGGCAATCAACGCTGTGACGCTGGTCGCGCTTCTTCGCGACGATAAGCAGCGGCGGAAGAGCGCACTGCATCCGCGGGAGATAGGAGTGCTGGCGCTTGCCTTCGCAGGTGGCTCCGCAGGTGCGCTTTTGGCTCTGGGCTTGAAAAAGTCTGGAACCAACACTAATCAGGTTCATTACAAATACGGCTTGCCCATCTTCCTCGGAATCAATGCAGCCATCGCTGCGCTTCTCGTTGTTACGGGCGTCGCGTAAGGTCAAGACTGCCGAAAAGCAATCGCGCAGCATCCTGAAGCCCTCCGGGGCCACGGAACCTGTTTGAGGAGCGGGTACCGACGGCATGCGCCGAAAATCACTACGACTTCGTGACCCGGTGGCGCCTGCGCTGCGAGGCGTAAAGGGGGCCCACGAGACCCCGCACAAATCTACGTTCCACT
>CAVDXJ010000268.1:0-3134 GCA_963612765.1 Oscillospiraceae bacterium | reverse complement strand
CGGCCTGGTAAAGGCACAGGAAAACCGCCGAGGTCGCGGGTGTGCTCTTTGCCTTGGGCGCGTTTTGGGTGCTCATAAGTAATCCTTGCGTGTTGTCAATAGGGTAAACGTTAATCGCCGCTTACGGAGAAAACCATACCGTTCGCGGCGCGGTGCTTTTCTCAAGCCATTTTATCAAAGACTTCCGTAAAATGGATTTATAAAACAGGCTTACAAAAGTCGGCCCAAAGGAGAGGCAATGTTGTTCATAGGTGTTGACCTGGGAACCTCTGCATGTAAGTTTCTGCTCATGGACGAGAAGGGCGCCATCTTGAACGTCGTGAGCGAGACCTACGACGTCGAGTACCCCAAACCCGGCTGGAGCCAGCAGAACCCGGCCGACTGGTGGGAGGCCGTCCGTCGCGGCGTGCCCGCGCTTCTCGCCGACCAAGACGCCTCGCAGGTGGCGGGCATCGGAGTTGCCGGCCAGATGCACGGCTTGGTGGCCCTTGACGCAGACGACGAGGTTATTCGTCCTGCCATCCTGTGGAACGACGGCCGCACCGCCGACCAGGTGCGCTACCTCAACGAGGAGGTGGGCGCCGAGAAGCTCCTGGAATGGACCGGCAACATTGCCTACGCCGGCTTCACCGCGCCCAAGATCTTGTGGATGCGCGAGAACGAGCCCGAGAACTACGCCGACATCGCCCACGTGATGCTGCCCAAGGACTACGTCAACCATCTGCTGTGCGGTGCCTATGCCACCGATGTCTCGGATGCATCCGGCACCCTGCTGTTTGACGTGGGCACCCGCGACTGGTCCGAGCCTATGCTCAAGCTCTGCGGCCTTTCCCGCGCCGAGGTCCCGCAGGTCCACGAGAGCTACGAGAAGATCGGCACCCTCTTGCCCGACGTGGCCGCCGAGCTGGGCCTTCCCGCCAACGTGGTGGTCTGCGCCGGCGCGGGCGACAACGCCGCCGCGGCCATTGGCACCGGCTGCGTGGGCGCCGGCTCGATGAACGTGAGCCTGGGCACCTCGGGTACCGTCTTTATCCCCACCCTGAGCTACGCCGTGGGAGTGGGCGATCGCATCCACTCCTTCTGCCACGCCGACGGCTCGTGGCACCTCATGGGCTGTATCCTCTCGGCCGCCAGCTGCAACGCCTGGTGGGTGAACGGCATCCTGGGCACCAACGACTTCGCCGCGGCCCAGGAGGGCATCGACGCCGCGGCCGCCCCGCTTGACCTGCCGTACTTCTTGCCTTATCTCATGGGCGAGCGTACCCCTCACAACGACACGGCCGCTCGCGGCTCCTTTGTGGGCATGAGCATGTCCACGACCTGCGCCGACCTCACTCGCGCTGTGCTTGAGGGCGTGGCCTTTGCCGTGCGCGACTCGGTCGAGATCGCCCGCGCCCTGGGCGTCGACGTGCGCAGCTCCACCGTGTGCGGCGGCGGCGCCAAGAGCCGCCTGTGGCTGCAGATGCTGGCCAACATCCTGGACATCGAGCTCAAGCTGCCCGCCACCGAGCAAGGCCCCGGCTACGGCGGCGCGATGCTTGCCGGCGTGGCCGCCGGCGCCTTTGACAGCGTGGCCCAGGCATGCGAGAAGATCGTGGCCATTCGCGACACCGTGAGCCCCGACCCCGCGGCCGTCGCTGCCTACGATGCCCGCTACCAGGCCTGGCATGACCTGTACCCCGCGCTCAAGCCCTCCTTTGCAAAGATGGGAGCATAAAAGATGATCGAAATCCTATCCGTCACAGACCCCTCCTTTGCCGAGTACGGCGCCGTGTGGTCAAACGTCGACCCCGCTCTCACCGCCCAGATCGCCCAGGCGCTCGAAAACCTCACGCCCCTGCCCGATGCCACCGACTACGTGGCCCAAGACGCCGTGTTGCAGGGCCTTGAGGCCGCCCGCCGGCTGGCCCCCACCCTCTTTGGTGGCCTTGACGTGCAGTTTGGCTGGTGCAACGGCCACAACCTCAAGCTCAACTGCCTTGAGTACCACCGTTCGAGCGAGTTCAACCTGGGCGCCGGCGACTTCGTCCTGCTGCTGGCCAAGCAGTCCGACATCGTGGACGGCACCCTTAACACCGCGCGCGTCAAGGCCTTCCGCGTGCCCGCAAATACCTTGGTTGAGGTCTATGCCACGACCCTTCACTACGCGCCCTGCCAGGTGAGCGACGCCGGCTTCAAGGTCTTGGTCGCGCTTCCTGCGGGCACCAACCTGGACGCCCCGGCCCAAAACACGGCCGCCGGCGACTCTGACCTTTTGTGGGCCGCCAACAAGTGGCTGCTTGCCCACCCCGAGTCTGCCGAGGCCGCCCAGGGCGCCCCGGTTCGCCTTACCGGCGACAACATCAGCCTTTAGTCAGCAGGCGAGAAGGACCGGCGCGCCGAGCCCCTTGCCCGTTAAGTTAAGGAGAGGAACCAAGCAATGGCATTCGAGTCAAGCAACATCCCGCAGGTAAAGCTGGGAATCATCGCCGTTTCGCGCGACTGCTTCCCCATCGGTCTGGCCGTGAGTCGCCGCGAGGCCATCGTGGCCGAGTGCGCCGCCGCGGGCCTTGACGTCGTCGAGGTCAAGAAGGCCGTCGAGTCCGAGGCCGACATGCAGGTCGCCCTGGCCGAGGCCCAGGCGGCAGGCGTCAACGCCCTCACCGTGTTTCTCGGCAACTTTGGCCCCGAGACGCCCGAGACCCTCATTGCCCAGCGCTTCGACGGCCCCGTCATGTACGTGGCCGCAGCCGAGGGCGACGGCGACATGGTCAACGGTCGCGGCGACGCCTACTGCGGCATGCTTAACGCCAGCTACAACCTGGGCATGCGCCACGTGAAGGCCCACATCCCCAGCTACCCGGTGGGCACCGCCGCCGACATCGCCAAGATGATGGCCGACTTCGTTCCCGTGGCCCGCGCCGTCATTGGCGTGCGCAACCTCAAGATCATCACCTTTGGTCCCCGCCCGCAGGACTTCTTTGCCTGCAACGCCCCTATCAAGGGTCTCTACGAGCTGGGCGTCGAGGTCGAGGAGAACTCCGAGCTTGACCTGCTGGTCTCGTACCGTGAGCACAAGGGCGACCCGCGCATCGCCGATGTCTGCGCCGACATGGCCGCCGAGATGGGGGAGGGCCGCTACTACCCCGACCTGC
>CAVDXJ010000267.1:0-3147 GCA_963612765.1 Oscillospiraceae bacterium | reverse complement strand
CCTTCTCCAGGGCGCGCTTGCCGACGAGCTCGCCAACGAACTCGGCGGCCTCCTTGTTGGAGCCCAGCTTGCCGGTAGCGCGGAAGTCGGGATCCAGGGTCGAGGCGGCGCAGATGGTCTTGCCGTTGACGTCGTCGATGACCTGGGCGTAGATGTGGGCGTTGGTGCGGTGCACGGCGAGGCGCGGACGCTCGGGGGTACCGGAGACCTTGCCGCGGACGCGGCGCTTGCGGCGCTCGAGACCGGCCTGCTTGGCCTGGAACTTGTTCATTCCTTCTCCTTAAACATGCCATCACCTGACGGGGTGGTGGACTTTGACAGTGAGCGTTACTACTTAGCGGCCTTGCCGAGCTTGCGGCGGATGTGCTCGCCCTCGTAGTGGATACCCTTGCCCTTGTACGGCTCGGGCGGACGCTTCATGCGGATCTCGGCGGCAACCTGGCCGACCTGCTCCTTGGAGATACCCTTAACGGTGATGTGGGTGTTATCGGGCACCTCGAAGGTGATGTTCTCGGGAGCGGGGTAAACCACGGGGTGAGAATAGCCCAGGGAAAGGTCGAGGTCCTTGCCCTTAAGAGCGGCACGGTAACCAACGCCGGTGAGCTCGAGCTTCTTCTCGAAGCCCTCGGAAACGCCGGTGACCATGTTGAAGATGAGGGTGCGGGTGAGACCCTGCTGAGCGTTGGAAGCGGTGGACTCGTCAACACGCTCGACGATCAGCTCGGAGCCCTCCTCCTTGATGGAGATGAGCTCGGAGAAGGTGCGAGTAAGCTCGCCCTTGGGGCCCTTAGCGGTGACGGTGGTGCCGTCGACTGTCACAGTGACTCCAGCGGGAACCAGGACAGGCTTCTTACCAATACGAGACATTTGTGTCTCCTTTCATTCCTGTCGAAGTTACCAAACGTAGCCGATGACCTCGCCGCCGACGCCGAGCTTGCGAGCGTCGCGGTCGCACATCATGCCCTTAGAGGTGGAGATGATGGCGATACCAAGGCCACCAAGAACGCGAGGAAGCTTGTCTGCGGTGGTGTAAATACGAAGACCCGGCTTAGAGATGCGCTTGATTCCGCGGATAACCTTGGAGTGACGCTCGCCGTACTTCAGAGTGATGTGAAGGGTCTTCTGGGGGGTCGTGTCCTCGACCTCGTAACCAGCGATGTAACCCTCCTCAGCGATGACGCGCGCAATCTCAACCAGAACCTTGGTCGAGGGCATGGAGACCTCAGCCTTGTTGGCAGAGTTGGCGTTGCGGATGCGCGTCAGCATGTCCGAAACGGGATCGGTAATCTGCATTGATTCTTCTCCTTAGATAATGATGAAACTACGTGCCCGGTTCGCTCAAACCCGTGGTAAGAGCGCCTGAGCGGTAGAGCCCTTACGTCCTACCAGCTTGCCTTGCGGACGCCAGGAAGCTCGCCCTTGCTCGCGAGCTCGCGGAAGCACACACGGCACAGGCCGAACTTGCGATAGACGGAGTGGGGACGCCCACAACGCTGGCAGCGGTTCTGCTTGCGAGTCGAGTACTTCGGCGCGCGCGACGCCTTGACGATCATCGAAGTCTTAGCCACAAATCCTCCTTCAAAAGCTATCTTGGAGCCCCGGCCAACCGGGGCTTCCTAACAAAATATTGGCCTACTCCGCCTTGAACGGGAAGTGGAAGGCGGCCAGAAGCGCCTTGCCCTGCTCGTCGTTGGGAGCGGTGGTCACGATGGTGATGTCCATGCCGCGGGTGTGGTCGATCTTGTCGAAATCGATCTCGGGGAAGATGAGCTGCTCGGTCACGCCCATGGAGAAGTTGCCACGGCCGTCGAAGCTCTTGGCAGAGATGCCGCGGAAGTCGCGGATGCGGGGGATGGCGACGGCGATCAGGCGGTCCAGGAACTCCCACATGCGGTCGCCGCGAAGGGTGACCTTGGCGCCGATGGGCATACCGGCACGCAGGTGGAAGGTAGCGATGGACTTACGGGCACGGGTCACCAGCGGCTGCTGGCCGGTGATGGCGCGCAGGTCGGCGACGGCGCCCTCAATGGCCTTGGCATCGGTAGCGGCCTCGCCAACACCCATGTTGACGACGATCTTCTCGATGCGCGGGATCTGCATGACGTTCTTGATCTCGAACTGCTTCTGGAGCTCGTCACGCACGGTGGCGTAATACTGCTCTTTAAGACGGGGAACGTACTTCTCCTCTGCCATGTTCACTCCTTAAATCTTGGGGTTTTAAGCACGGGGCTTTTGAGCCTCGCGCCTCCTGGGCTGGCGACCCGGGAGCCATATACCAGCATCTGCAGGCGAGACATACCTGTCCCTACCTATAGACGCAAGGAAACATATTATTCCTTTTTGGCGAGAAAACCAACTGCAAAGTACGCGTCACTTATCCTGCACAACAGCGCACAACAAAAGAAACCCCGGGCACAAGGCCCGGGGTTTCTTGGATGGCTCAACCTCTAAAAGAGATTAGAACTTGTTGCCGCACTTCTTGCAGATGCGGATGGCGGTCTTCTTGCCGTTGAGCTCGCCGGACTCGTGGTTAACACGGCTGGGCTTGCCGCAGCTGGGGCAAACGAGCATAACGTTGGAAACGTCGATGGCCGCTTCCTTCTCGATGATGCCGCCCTGCTGGTTAACGGCGGTGGGCTTCATGGCCTTCTTGACAACAGCCACGCCCTCGACAACGACCTTGCCCTCGGCAGGCTTAGCAACCAGGACGGTGCCCTGCTTGCCCTTGTCCTTGCCAGAGAGAACCTCGACGAGATCGCCCTTCTTAACAGACATCTTAGGCATTGAATATACCTCCCTAGAGCGTCTCAGGGGCGAGAGAAACGATCTTCATGTACCTGTGGTCGCGAAGCTCGCGAGCAACGGGTCCAAAGATACGGGTGCCCTTAGGCTCGCCCTCTTTATCAACCAGGACGCAGGCGTTCTGATCGAACTTGATGTAGCTGCCGTCCTTACGACGGACCTCCTTCTTGGTGCGAACGATGACGCAGCGAACGACGTCACCCTTCTTCACCGAAGCACCAGGGGTAGCCTCCTGGACAGCGCCGATGATGACGTCGGCAAGACCGGCGTAACGACGCTTGGAGCCACCGAGGACCTTGATGCACTTGACTCGCTTGGCGCCGGAGTTGTCGGCGACGGCGAGCA
>CAVDXJ010000266.1:0-3155 GCA_963612765.1 Oscillospiraceae bacterium | reverse complement strand
CCAAATCCGACTGGGACTCGTTTGAAACCTCCTGGGACTTCAAACGCCACCCCCTGCTGTAGGCGAGCGCTATGGAACCTACTTTGATTGACGGCAAGAGCTATTACCCCGCGTCTGTGGTTGCTGATCTTTGGAACTATAAGGAATCAACAATTAAACGCTATGCGAATCCCAGCTCGGGAAAGTTGCCCGGGTGCATTAAGCACAATGGAGTTCTATACGTTCCGTCGGAATCGATACGCCCCATAACGCAGTCAGTCGCGCAAGGTTTGTTGTGGGGAATTGTCGGCATCAAAAATGATCCGGCTTCATTTCTTGATCTCACGGCGTATTCAATTGATAATTCGCAGCTCAATTCTGTTTTGGATGATCTTGCGCGACAGCTCTATTTGCAGGTTGATCCAGAGGAGCAGGACGTTCGCAAGAAGTTGGTTGAAGCGCGGATTACCGAGAGGGGCTTTAGCCTAATTCGTTACAAGAGACGTTTTTCTGAGAATCCTATTGCGGATGCGCTGACCCCTGAGTCCATTTCGTTAGTGCTGACATTAGCGCAGACAGTAATGCAGGTCATCCAGCTTTCGCCTAACCAATAAGCCGGTTTTCCCTTTCACGTGTGTCGGTTCTGCTGTACGAGCATTGAAGAATTTCTGCAAAGGAGACATCAAATGGCAAACTTTCATAGTGATTCGTTCGCGTTGGCGGGGTCTCGGGAGGCCGTTAACCGGGCGATTCTTCTGATGGCGCAAAACATCGCCACGGCCGGCGGCTCGACGGGTCCGGTGGATGAGCCTGACGACCCCGCCGAGAGCTTCTCTGTGTATCGGCGCGACCTCGATGAGAGCTATTACGCCGCCTTCGCGGGCGCCGAGTCGCAGGACCGCTACCTGAGCGATACCGCCTCGGTCAGGTTCGTCGACGGCGGCGAGACGTGCGCCGTGTGCCTGCGCTACGCGACGGCGGGGATGCTGAATGACGACGACCTCAACACGTACTTCGAGGCCCTTGCTGCCCAGACCTGCGCCTTCAAGGCGTGTGTGATCCACGGCGACGAATACGACGGTTACGACCAGCTGCGCGTGAACTACTACTCGGCCGAAGGGACGGGCGAGTGGGATGCTGCCGAGGATGAGGAGTGGCCCACCGCCGGCGACCTCGCTCGCGAGCTGAGAAGGATTTACCGCACGGGTAAGATCCGCGACCTTACCGACGCGAAGGAGATGGCCTACGCCTCGGCCGTTGCCATGTGGGACGACTGGGAGGGCGAGTCCGTGTTCGAGACGCTGTGGGAATCCGGCATCTTTGGCGAGGACGCCGACGAGGATGAGGCCTCCAGCCTCTTCTACGACTATCCGGAGGACGTCACGCTCTACTACGCGCGCTGCCGCAGCGTCCCCCTTACGCGCGAAAAGATCGAGGAAGCCTAAGCCGCGGGCCGGCAGGGCGTGGCATGGAAAACGTTTTGGGTAGAGCAGGGGAGGCGACGCGGAATGGCGCATAGAAACCAAATAACGGCCGCCATCGAATCGGCGTGGGTTCGCGTCGCCTTTGGCACATATAAAGAGAGCCGAGGGGCGTTCCTCGGCTCTGGGGCTCTGCTATGCGTAGCGCCGGTTGTTGCAGGCGTTTTCTATGTAACTGATTGTGGCATCGATTCTGTAGGCAGCGCGTTTGGAGACAACGACGCTAAAAGCCATGAGCGGCTCGGATCTTCTCGAGCGCCGCGCGGGCATCAACGACTTCGCCTCTCATCGCGGCGGCGTAGTCTTCGAGGATTGTCCTTTTCTGTTCTTCAGTTAGCTTCTCGACCTGTTCCTGTTCAAGGATTGCGGGTGCCATGGCTTCTCCTTTCGGAAGATCCGGGCAATCGAGGCTGCCGTGTGAGAACAATGGTTGCTGCATCCAAACCAGAGGTCGTCTACCAGCGATTGCGACAGGCCCCTTTTATGGAAAGCTTGCTCATTTATTACCACACACGAGCGAATGAAAACAAGCATGAGTATAGAAAACATGCGTTCGTAACACAAGAGATAATGGCTGCTAGAAGCGGGTGTTTTTGAATGGGGAATGTGCAGATTTCCTTCGAACAGGCCCTTCTTGCTGACCTCGAATTGCTTGAGCGGAAGGCCGCTCGGGGCGAGGTCGTACGTGCAACCGACGTCACGGCGCTTCTCGCTCGGTACGGTACCTCGTTCGCGGCGCTGCCGCGCTACCTGCAAAAGGCGGTCGACAGCATAAAACTTAGCGACTAACCCAAGCAACCTACGGCCACCCTCGGGAACCTGCGCGTTTCCCTCACATAGAAAGGCAACACACATGGCAACACTGATCGCAGACAAGTACGAGGCCCGCAAGGCCGAGGTCAACGCTCGCTTTGAGCAGCTGCGCGCCAACGAGGAAGAGCTCAACCGCATCTTCGCGCGCATCTACAACATGGAGGGCGAGGTGCCCGTCGAGGTCGAGGACAAGTACGTGAGCGTAGCGCGCATCTTCGACACGGCCGAGGAGATTCCCGAGAGCTACAAGGGCAACCGCTACGTGCGCACCAAGCGCGACGAGATCGTCTCGCTCATCAGCTACGCCGTGGGCTGCATGTTCGGGCGCTACTCGCTCGACGTCGACGGTCTTGTGCTCGCCGACGCCGGCGCTACGCTCGAGGATTACCTGGCCAAGATGCCCGACCGCCACCACGTGAGCTTTATGCCGGACACCAACAACGTCTTGCCCGTGACGGACGACGAGTACTTCTCTGACGACGTGGTCGCGCGCTTCGTGGAGTTTGTCCGCGTGGCCTACGGCGCGGAGACCCTCGAGGACAACCTGCGCTTCATCGCCGACGCGCTGGGCGGCAAGGGGACGCCCCGCGAGGTCATTCGCGCGTATTTCCTCAAGGACTTCTACGCCGACCACTGTCAGACGTACAAGAAGCGCCCGATCTATTGGCTCTTCGACTCCGGCAAGAAGTGCGGCTTCAAGTGCTTGGTGTATATGCACCGCTACCGTCCCGACCTCATCGCGCGCATTCGCACCGAGTACGTGCTGCCGCAGCAGGAGCGCTATCGCGCGCGGCTCGGGCACATCGAGGACGCCGAGGCCATCGCGGAGGGTCGCCAGAAGGCGGCCCTTGCCAAGGAGAAGAAGCGCGTGGCCGACCAGGC
>CAVDXJ010000265.1:0-3156 GCA_963612765.1 Oscillospiraceae bacterium | reverse complement strand
GGAATGTTCTTCTTCTCGAAGCACAGGGTATGCGAGCCGTCGGGCAGGACGTAGTCGAGGTCGGACTTGACCCAGTCGAAGACCGGCATGAAGTTGTAGCAGATGCACTTGATGCCCTCGGCGGCGAGGTTCTCGATGGTCTCCTTGTAGGCCTCGATGTGGGCGTCGCGGGTGGGCAGGCCGATCTTGATGTCGTCGGAGACGTTGACGGACTCGATGCACTCGAGCTTGAGGCCGGCGGCCTCGACCTGCTCGCGCAGGGCGTGGATGCGCTCGCGGGGCCAGACCTCGCCGGCGGGGATGTCAAACAGGGTGCCGACGATGCCCTTGCAGCCGGGGATCTGGGCGATCTGCTGCAGGGTGATCTTCTCGGACTCGGGGCCGTACCAGCGGAAAGACAGCTGCATGGTGGTTTCCTTAATCGTTGGGCGCGGGCGGCGGCCACGCGCGGGTTATGGGCGGAGGTTACGAAAGAAGGACGCGGCGCCGGGGCGGGTGCCGGGCGCCGGGGCCCGCTGGCTTACAGGTACTTGTGGATCGTGGCGGCCACGGCGCCGGGGCCGGCCAGCATCTCGGCCAGGTAGCCCTCGATCTTCTCGCCAAGACCCGCCTTGTAGAGGTCCAGGGTGAAGATCTCGGTGTTGGAAAGGATGGGCTCGGCGGCCGCGTGAACGGCGGCGGGGTCAACGACGCCCAGCTCAAGGCCGGCGACGTGGGCCTGCAGGACATCGAGCAGCGGGTCGGGGCTGCACTCGAACTTCTCGCCGTTGTCATCGACGGCCATGAGATAGCGCAGCCACCCCGCGATGGTCAACGGGATGTAGGTGAGGCCGGTCACGTCCTTGCCGGCGGCCAGGTAGGCGTTCAAGGTGTGGCCGTAGCGGATGGCGACCTTCTGGGAGGTGTCGGTGGCGATGCGCTGCGGGGCGTCGGGCAGGGCCTTGTTGGTCAGGCGCTGGCTGGTGAGCTCGTCGATGAAGGACTGCGGGTCGATGACCTTGGGGTCGACGACCACGGGCAGGTCCTCGTCGTAGCCCAGGTGGTGGACCAGGGAGGCCAGGTCGGGGTTCTCCATCTCTTTCCAGATGCGGTCGTAACCCAGAAGGCAGCCAAAGACGGCAAGGCAGGTGTGCAGGGGGTTCAGGCACGCGGTCACCTTCATGGTGTCGGCGCGCTCGGCGGTCTCGCGGTCGCACAGGATGACGCCGCCCTCCTCAAGGGCGGGGCGGCCGTTGGGGAAGGAGTCCTCGATCACCAGGTAGTGGCAGGCCTCGGTGTTGGCGAAGCCGGCGAAGGTGGGGCCGGAGGTCTTGATGAGGTCAAGGTCGCACCAACCCTGCGCCTTGAGGGCGGCCTCGGTCTCGGGCGAGGGATTGGGGGTGATGCGGTCGATCATGGACCAGGGGAAGCTCACGCGGGTTTCGTCGCCCACGTAGTCAACGAAGGCCTGGTCAACGTGGCCGTTCTCGAGCCAGCCGTTGGCAATGGTGAGAATGGCCTCGCGGAAGCGGGCGCCGTTTTGCGAGAAGTTGTCGGTCGAGACCATGGCGATGGGGGCGGCGCCGGCGTTGAAGCGGGCGAGCAGCAGCGAGGCGACGATACCCATGGTGCTGGCCGCGGCGGCAGGGCCGGCCTCGAGCTCGGCGGCGACGTAGGACATAAGGTTGCCCGCGGCGTCGCGCAGGCCGTAGCCCTTCTCGGTGATGGTGAAGGTGGCCAGCTGCAGGTCGGGAGACTCGAAGTAGCGCTTGGCGCGGGCGAGGTCCTCGGGGCGCTGGGCGTTGGCAAAGACGCCGCCCGCGGTGGCGGCGATGAGGTTCTCGTCCAGGGTGCCGTCGGCGTTCATGACGACTTGCAGGATGTCGAAGTTGTAGGGGGCATAGACCTCGTCAAGGGTGAAGGGACGGAAGGTCTCGGCCACCACGACACCACGGGTGAGCAGGCCTTTGTTTGCAAGCGCGTTGGCGATCTGGGCGTGGAAGGCACGGTAGAGGTTGCCGCCGCCAAAGTGCATCCACACGGGTTGCTCCATGCCTGCGGCCTTCACCGCGTCGACGTCGTAGGCGGGAAGCGCCACGCCCGCGGCGGCGAGGTCTTCCTTGCAGTCCTTCCAGTTCTTGAGCGAGAGCGTTGCCATGGCAATCCCTTCTTTGTTGGCGCCGCCCCGGCAGACGGCGCGCGACTAGCTTGGTTTACGTAACTGGTATATCACTTTTGGCGTTTTGGCGATACGGTTTTGCGGCGTAGGCGGTCACGTTCTATCGGTGAGCGTACGAAGGCGGCAGATAAACGGGGCTTTGAGCGGCGTTTATCTGGATTGTATGCGGTTGAGTTACGGAGGATTTCCGGTAGCGCGACTGGTATGTAAGTGACGGGTCGCGAGACCGGCAGGCTCCGGACAGGCGGCGCTTGGCCGCCACGCAGCCGCTAGTACTCGAAGTACTCCGGGTACTCCTTCGCGATCTTCTCGCCGTCTAAACGGGATTTCTGCAGGTGGCTGCGCACGAGGTAGCTCGCGCGGTTGGTGTCGCCCACGTGGATGGCCTGGCACATCTCGCTGTGCTGGCCAATGACCTCCTTGGGGTCGACACCCAGCGTATTGGCCGACAACCAGCGAAAACGCTCGAAGTGCGTGTTGGTGAGGTTGAGCCACTGCCAGATCACGGGGCGGCCCGCGATGATGTAGAACAGGTGGTGCATCTCGTTGTCCTTCTCAAAGAAGCGACGGGTGTCGTTTACGAGAAGGGCGGCGCGCTGGTCGTCGATGACCTGCTCGATGCGGGCGACGTCGGCGGCGGTGGCCTTGGCGCAGGCCTCGACGATTATCTCGGACTCAAGGCACTCGCGGGCAAGGCGGGCGGCCTCGGCGTAGCGCATGTTGATCTTGGACACGTAGGTGCCCGACTGCGGCACGGTCTCTACCAGGTCTTCTTGCTGCAGGCGAAGGAACGACTCGCGCACGGGGGTGCGGCCAAGGCCAAGGTTCTCGCACAGTTCCTTGACGCCGAGCTTGGTGCCGGGCTTGTACTCGGCGAAGATGATCCTCTCGCGGATCATCTCGTACGCCTGATCTTGCAAGCTGTCGGTCTGCTCGGCCATCGTCTTCTCCTGTCAACTACGAGCGTGCGCGGAATTTTGGAACGCCAGTATACGGCA
>CAVDXJ010000264.1:0-3179 GCA_963612765.1 Oscillospiraceae bacterium | reverse complement strand
GAAACCGAGTAACACCCTTTAGCTAAGCGGACGGCAGCGTGACTTCACAAAACGAAACAGAGAAGACCGAGCAAGGCGGCGTCGAGGAAGAACCCGGCGCCGCCAAGCGTCGTGAATACGACCAGATCTTGAACGCTTGGTACGAAGAGGTGATGCAGGAGCTGTCGTCTTCTGACGACGACTCGGCCACTATCGGCTTGTTTGGCGGGAGAGCTTCGGGCTCTGACGCCTACGACCTGTCGCGCATGTCTCGCCTGCGCCGCATTGCCGAGATTTTGGGCATCGTGCGCCACTACGACATCTTCCACGGCCTTACGCCGCAGGGCATGCGCCGCATGCTGGAAGAGCTGGGCCCCACCTTTGTGAAGGCCGGCCAGATCTTGTCGATGAGGTCCGAGATCTTGCCTGCCGCCTTTACGCGCGAGCTGTCCAAGCTGCGCACCAGCGTCGAGCCCATGGACCGCGAGACCGTGCTTTCTGCCCTTCGCGAGGAGTACAAGACCCCCATCGAGGATATATTCGACGCCATCGACGACAACCCGCTGGGCTCGGCGTCGGTTGCGCAGGTACACAAGGCGCGCCTGATCACCGGCGAGCTGGTGGCCATCAAGGTCCAGCGCCCGCACGTGCAGGAGGTCATGGCCAAGGACATCTCGATCGTGCGCTCGCTGGCCCGCCGTCTGGGCGGTTTTATGGGCGCCGACCAGTTCCTTGACCTGCAAAGCGTCGTTGACGAGCTGTGGCAGTCCTTTAGGGAAGAGACCGATTTTTTGGTCGAGGCGCGAAATCTCGAGGAGTTTCGCCGCAAGAACGCCCACTGCAAGTATCTGAGCTGCCCCAAGCCCTATCCCGAGCTGTGCACCAAGCACGTGGTGGTCATGGACTACGTCGAGGGCATCGCGATCGACGACACCGTGGAACTTGTGGCCCGCGGCTACGACCTGGGCGAGATCGGCGAGAAGCTCATGGCCAACTACACGGCCCAGATCTTGGACGACGGATTCTTCCACGCAGACCCGCACCCCGGAAACCTGGTGGTCTCTGAAGGCAAGATCGTCTACATGGACTTGGGCATCATGGGGCGCCTTTCGGCGAGCGATCGCCGCTGCATGGCCGATATGCTCTATGCCGTGGCGCGCTATGACTCGGCGGGGCTGGCGGACGGTCTGTTGCGTTTCTCGGTGGGGGATACCTCCGACGTCGACTACGCCCACCTGCTGGGCGAGCTGGACGCCATTATCGCCAACTACGGCTCGGCCGATCTTAACGAGCTTGACCTGGGCGGCTTCGTGAACTCGCTTATCAGCATGGCGCGCAGGAACGGCATCGAGCTGCCCAGCAGCGTCACGATGCTGGCCCGTGCGCTGGTGACCCTTGAGGGCGTGGTGGACAACCTCTTGCCCAACGCCTCGATGGTCGACATCATCAAGCGCCACCTGCGCTCGCACGAGTCCTACGACGAGCTGGCCAAACGCGAGGCTAAGCGCCTGGCTCGCGAGAGCCTGGCCGCCAGCCACGGCCTGCTTGAGGCCGCCAGCGAGGCCGGGCACGCCATGCATATGCTTACCCGCGGCCAGCTGCGCATGAATATCGACGTGGCCGGCACCGAGGACCCGCTGGAGGACCTGTCGCGCATCGCCAACCGCCTGACCTTGAGCGTCATTGTGGCGGGCCTGTTCATCGGCTCTTCGGTGGTTTACTACGCGCGCATCGAGCCGGTTATCTTTGGCATCCCCATCCTGGGCTTCGTTGGCTACATGCTTGCGCTTTTGCTGGGTCTTTACGTGGCGCACGACATCTTGCGCGAGACGGGGCGCAGGCGTCGGCGCTAGGACGCGTCGCGGGGTCTTCTCGCCCCGGGAAGAAGCATCAAGAATGAAATCAATCAAGACTAAAGAGGGACCGAGCATGTGGTTGGTGTTTGCTCTGGGTTCGGCGGTCTTTGCCGCCTTGACGTCGATCTTGGCCAAGGTGGGCATCGAGGGCGTGAACTCCAACCTGGCCACGGCGATCCGCACCGTGGTGGTGCTGGTCATGGCCTGGGGCATGGTTTTTTTGGTTGGCGCGCAGTCTGGCGTGGGCCAGATTAGCCCCAAGAGCTGGGTGTTTCTCATCTTAAGCGGCCTGGCCACCGGGGCGTCGTGGCTGTGCTACTACCATGCGCTGCAGATAGGGGAGGCCTCTAAGGTCGTGCCTATCGACAAGCTGAGCGTCGTGATTACGTTGGTTTTGGCCTTCGTCTTCTTGCACGAGCAGTTCACGGCCAAGTCCCTCATCGGCTGCGCCCTCATCGCCGCCGGCACACTGTTTATGGTCTTGTAGCCCCCATGCCCGCCGCGGCCTTCTCGGTGCGTGGCCTTTAGAATCTGGGGCTTGTCGGAACCCCGCCTTTAGGTTTTGGGGGCTGTCGGAACCCGAGCTTTACGTTTGAGGGCTTGTCGGAAGAAAATCTGCAAGAAAAAGGACTTGTCGGAAGATTTGGTCGTCCCAAACTTCCGACAAGTCCTCATTTCTAAAGCGGCGGCGAGAAACCTGTCGCGGAGAAACCCGCGGTCTTCTCGCTTACTCCAACTCGAAGGCGCCGGTGTAGAGCTGGTAGTAGTAGCCGCGCTTGGCGATCAGCTCGTCGTGGTTGCCACGCTCGATCACGCGACCGTGGTCCAGGCAGATGATCACGTCGGAGTTGCGCACGGTCGACAGGCGGTGCGCGATGACAAACGTGGTGCGGCCGGTCATGAGGGCGTCCATGCCGCGCTGGACGATGGCCTCGGTGCGGGTGTCGATGCTCGAGGTGGCCTCGTCCAAGATCATCGCGGGCGGGTCGGCCACGGCGGCGCGGGCGATGGAGATCAGCTGGCGCTGGCCCTGCGAGAGCTGCGCGCCGTTGCCGGTGAGCATGGTGTCGTAGCCGTCGGGCAGGCGGGTGATGAAGTCATCGGCGCCCGCGAGCTTGGCCGCGGCGATGCACTCGTCGTCGGTGGCGTCCAGCTTGCCGTAGCGGATGTTGTCCATAACGGTGCCGGTAAACAGGTTGACGTCCTGAAGCACGACGCCCAGCGAGCGGCGCAGGTCGGCCTTCTTGATTTTGTTGACGTTGATTCCGTCGTAGCGGATCTTGCCGTCTGCGATGTCGTAGAAGCGGTTGATCAGGTTGGTGATCGTGGTCTTGCCGGCGCCCG
>CAVDXJ010000263.1:0-3182 GCA_963612765.1 Oscillospiraceae bacterium | reverse complement strand
GGCTGCACTTGCCACCCTTTCAAACGAGCCGCAGGTCAAAGACCTTCTCGCCACGCGCATTTTAATCACCGCCGGCCCCACGCACGAGGCCATCGACCCGGTGCGCTACATCGCCAACTCGTCCACGGGCAAAATGGGCTACGCCATCGCACGGGCCGCCGTTGCCCGCGGGGCACAGGTCGTCCTGGTCTCGGGTCCCGTGACCATCGAGACCCCGCAGGGTGTCTCCAAGATCGACGTCGTGAGCGCGCGCGACATGTACGAGGCCAGCATGGCGGCCTTCGTCGGCTGCGACGCGGCCATCTGCACGGCTGCCGTGGCCGACTACACCCCGGCCAACCCCGCCGATCACAAGCTCAAGAAGGCCCACGAGCACCTGGATGCCATCGAGCTCGTGGAGACCCACGACATCCTTCGCGAGCTCTGTGAGCAAAAGGGCGACCGCGTGGTGGTTGGCTTTGCCGCCGAGACAAACGACCTTCTCGCCAACGCGCAGGCAAAGCTCGTCTCAAAGGGCGCCGACGCCATCGTAGCAAACGACGTGTCGAGAAAAGACTCGACTTTTGGCGCCGACACCAGCCGCATCAGCGTGGTGACGCCCGCTGGTGTAGAGGGCCACGAGACCCTGCCCTTGGACGCCGTGGCTAACATTATCCTGGACAAGACGCGCGAGCTGTTGCTGGCCCGCGCATAAAAGGTGGTAGTAACTAGTGGGAATCCTCATAGGCCTTGAGCACGTCGCCCACGAATGGCCCAACAAGAAGGTGCTGGACGACCTTACCTGCGGCATTCACGAGGGCGACCGCATTGGCGTGGTGGGCAAAAACGGCGACGGCAAGTCGACGCTGCTCGAGATCGTCAACCGCACGGTCGGGCCCGATGCCGGCCAGGTGACCTGGCGCGGCGGCATCCACGTGGGTTGGCTGGGCCAGAGCGACCAGCTTCAGGACACGCAGACCGTCTGCCAGGCCGTTGTTGGCAACACGCCCGAGTACATCTGGGCGGCCGACCCCAAGACCCGCCAGATCATCGACGAGCTCATAGGCGACCTTGACTGGGGCGGCCTTGTGGGCGAGCTTTCGGGCGGCCAGAGGCGCCGCTGCGACCTGGCCCGTCTCCTTGTGGGAACCTGGGACGTCATCCTCATGGACGAGCCCACCAACCACCTGGACATGCAGGCCATTCAGTGGCTGGCAAACCACCTTAAGAACCGCTGGCCGCAAGGGGAGGGCGCCCTTCTTTGCGTCACGCACGACCGCTGGTTCTTGGACGAGGTCTCGCTTGCCATGTGGGAGGTACACGACCGCACCGTCACGCCTTTCGAGGGCGGCTACTCGGCCTATATCCAGCAGCGTTGCGAGCGCGACCGCCAGGCGGCCGTGATCGAGGAGCGCCGCCAGAACACGCTGAGAAAAGAGCTCAACTGGCTGGCCCACGGCGCCAAGGCGCGTACGAGCAAGCCCAAGTTTCGCATCGAGGCGGCCCGCGAGCTCATTGCCAACGACCCGCCGCTGAGAAACCCGCTGGAGCTCAAGCGCCTGGCCGTGAGCCGTCTGGGCAAGAAGGTCATCACCATGAAGGACGTGTCCTTCACCTATCCAGACGCACCGTCGCCCGTGGTGGAGAACCTGGACTGGCTTATTGGCCCCGGCGACCGCTACGGCATCCTGGGCGCTAACGGCGCGGGAAAGTCGACTTTGCTGCAACTCATGACGGGGCGCCTGGCACCCACCAAGGGCCGCGTCGAGATCGGCGCCTCTGTCAAGTTTGGTTGGATGTCGCAGCAGCTGGACGCGCTTTCCGACAAGCAGGACTGGCGCATCCTTGAGATCTTGTCTCGCTACAAGCACGCCTACATGGTAGGTGGCAAGATGCTCTCGCCCACGCAGCTGTGCGAGCGCCTGGGCTTTGAGCAGCGTGAACTGCAGAGCTTCGTGGCCGACCTCTCGGGCGGACAGAGAAGGCGCCTGGCACTTCTCTGCGTCATCCTGGACGAGCCCAACGTGCTTGTCCTCGATGAGCCGGGCAACGACCTGGATACCGACATGCTGGCCGTGTTGGAGGACCTTCTCGATTCCTGGCCGGGAACCCTGCTGGTGGTCTCGCACGACCGCTATCTCATCGAGCGCGTGACCGATGACCAGTTTGCACTCATGGGGTCGACCCTGACCCACATGCCGGGCGGAGTCGACCAGTATCTCGAGTTGGTCAACGCGGGAGCGGGCAAGGCGGCTGCAAAACAAACGAACACCAGACAGGGGACGCAAACGTCCACCGCGGATGCCGCCGACGCCGTTGCCGAGAAGGGCCTCTCCAACGCCGAGCGGCGCGAGCGCAAGAAGCGCTTTGACGCCGTGGCCCGCCGCCTCGAAAAGCTCGACGGCGAGCCCGACCGCCTGCGCGCCCAGATGGCCGATGTCGACCCCTCGAACTTCTCGGCGCTTATGGAGGCACAGGCCAAGGTCGACGCCTGCGAGGCCGAGATCGACGCACTGGAAGAGGAGTGGCTCGAGCTCTCGGAACTGTTAGGGCAAGGTTAGGCTTCGTCCGTACGCGACCGATTTCGCGCCGCTTACCAAGCGATTGGAAACAAACCCCTCCTAAGAGGGCAAAGTAGACACACTGTCAACGTTTGCTCGGGAGGGGTTTATGGACGGCACGGAATACGATGTCGTGGTCATAGGCGCAGGCGTGAGCGGCTGCGCCATCGCGCGGGAACTATCAAAGAAGCAGCTCTCTGTCTGCGTGGTAGAGGCGCAAGACGACGTTTGCTGCGGCACCTCAAAAGCGAACTCGGCCATCGTGCACGCGGGCTTCGACGCACAGACGGGTTCTTTGATGGCCCGTCTCAACGTCGAGGGCAACCATCTCATGCCTGGGCTTTGCGAAGAGCTGGGCGTCGACTTCGAGCAAATCGGGTCGTTGGTCGTTTGCACCAGCGAAGAGACGCGTCCCAACCTCGAGGTCCTTCTTCAACGCGGCATCGCAAACGGCGTCAGCGACCTGCGCATTATTGAGCGAGACGAGCTTTTGGAGCTTGAGCCCAATGTCTCGGACGCCGCTCTCTGCGCGCTGTGGGCCCCTACGGCGGGCATCGTCAACCCGTTCCAACTCACCGTGGCCTTAGCCGAGGTCGCCGCACAAAACGGCGTCAAGTTCCTCTTCAACACACGAGTGAGCAC
>CAVDXJ010000262.1:0-3200 GCA_963612765.1 Oscillospiraceae bacterium | reverse complement strand
TGCACGGCCAGGGCGGCGAGGACGGTACCCTGCAAGGCGCCCTCGAGATGTGCGGCATGCCTTACGTGGGCTGCGGGGTTCTCGCCAGCGCCGTCTGCATGGACAAGGACGCCTCGCACCGCCTGGCCGCCGCGGCCGGCGTGCGCTCGCCCAAGTGCGAGGTCCTCTATCGCGGCTGCGCAGATGCCGAGAAGGCCGCTGCGGTCGAAGCCTGCGGCGGTTATCCCGTGTTCGTGAAGCCCGCCCGCGGCGGCTCGTCGATCGGCGTCTCGAAGGCGACCGACGACGCCTCTTACGCCGAGGCCCTGGATGCTGCCTTTGCCCTCGACCGCAAGGTCGCCGTCGAGGAGGCCATCACCGGCGACGAGGTGGGCTGCGCCGTCACCGGCGATGCCGAGAGCGGCACCTTCATGGGCGAGGTCGACCAGATCGTGGTCACCGGCGGCGGCTTCTTCCGCATCCACCTTGAGAAGAACCCCGGCCAAAACACCGAGCTTCGCTGCCCGTCCAACCTTGCGCCCGACGTCATGGCCCGCGTGCGCGAGGCCGGTACCCGTGTCTACGAGGCCCTGGGCTGCGAGGGCTTTGCTCGCGTCGACCTCTTTGTCACGCCCGAGGGCGAGGTCGTCTTCAACGAGGTCAACTCCACCCCCGGCCTCACTTTTTACAGCCGCTTCCCGCAGATGATGCGCGTCGCCGGCCTCGAGCTGGGCGACGTCCTGGCCGACCTTATCGCCAAGAAGCTCGAGGCGTAAGGCTGCCCGCGGGCCCTGTTACCATCGCGATAACAAAATCCCCTGCATTCTGTGCCGTTTTTGACGTCAATTTCGGCACGGGATGCAGGGGATTTCTTGTACGCGTCTCTTCTCGGCGTCGTCGCGCCCAGCCGAGCTAGATAACGACCCCGTCCAGGTGGTCGATCTCGTGCTGGATGATCTGGGCGACGTAGCCGGTGAAGGAAATCGTGCGCTCGCGCCAGGAATCGTCCAGGTAGCGCACTTTAATGCGGCGCCAACGCGTGCAGGGCCGCATGCCGTCAAGCGACAGACAACCTTCCTCGGTTTGGTACTCGCCCACACGCTCTAAGATCTGCGGGTTGTACATCAGCATGTGCCGGGCTCCGTTAAAGACCACGATGATGCGTCGGCGCACCCCGATCATGTTGGCTGCCATGCCCACGCACTCATCGGCATGAGCGGCCAAGGTGTCGAGAAGATCCCGGCCGGTCGCCGCGTCGTCGGGGTGCCCGGGCGTGGCGGGCTCGCTGGGAACGCGCAGGAACAAGGGGGAGCGAACGATATCGCGGACCATGGTGGGACGGCCTTTCTGTTGGGGCGGCGTGGGGTGACCATTATTCCACGCCGCGCCTGCGCGCCCGTCGCGGTTCTCGCCCTCGCGAAATCACCTCAAAGCCGATGGCCGCAGCCCGGCCGCGCTACCGGTGCCCGCGCCGCGCGTTGGCCCCCTGGCGTCCCTGGGCGGCGCGGTTTCTGGCGGCGGTGTTCTGCGCGCGGCTCATGCCCTGCGGGAATCCGCCGCGCGCGGTGCCTTGCGCCTTGCCGCCCTTCTCGCCACGAGCCGCGCCGCTGCCTTTCTTGCTGCCCTTGCCACGTCCGCCGGCATCCTTGTCCTTGGGCGGGTACGGCCGGATCAAGCACTTGGGCCCCATGCCAATAAGATCGCCGCGCCCGGCCTTGAGCAGGGCCTCGCGCACCAGGTGCCAGTTCTCGGGCTTGCGGTACTGGATAAGCGCGCGCTGCATGGCCTTCTCGTGCGGGTCGCGCGGCACGTAGATGGGCTGCATGTTGCGCGGGTCCAGGCCCGTGTAGAACATGCAGGTGCTCATCGTGGAGGGGGTGGGGTAGAAGTCCTGCACCTGCTCGGGCATGTAACCCATGTCGCGCACGGCCTCGGCCAGCTCCACGGCCTCTTTCATGGTAGAGCCGGGATGCGAGCTAATGAGGTAGGGCACCACGTACTGCTCAAGGCCCGCGGCGCGCGTGGCCTTCTCAAAGCGGCGGCAAAACGCGTCGTAGACGGCGCGCGACGGCTTGCCCATGGCGGCCAACACCGTGTCGCTCACGTGCTCGGGCGCCAGGCGCAGCTGGCCCGAGACATGGTGGCGAATTAGCTCGTCCAAGAACTTGTCGGACTTGTCGGCCAGCGTGTAGTCAAAACGCACGCCGCTTCGCACAAAGACCTTCTTCACGCCGGGCAGCCGCCGCAGGTCGCGCAACAGGTCGGCGTAGGAGTCCTCCTCGACTACCATGTTGCGGCACAACTCGGGCCACATGCAGCGCTTGTTCGAGCACACGCCGTGCTTTGCCTGCTTGTCGCAGGCCGATCGGCCAAAGTTTGCCGTGGGGCCGCCCACGTCGGTGATGTAGCCCTTGAAGTGCGGGTCTTTAGTGAGTTCGCGGGCCTCTTCCATAATCGAGTCGTGGCTTCGCACCTGCACGACGCGTCCCTGGTGGTACGTGATGGCGCAAAAGCTGCACTCGCCAAAGCACCCGCGGTTCGCCGCGATGGAGAAGCGCACCTCGTCGAAGTCGAAAGCCGGGACGCCTCCCGCCTTGTCGTAGTCGGGGTGCCAGGCGCGCGCGTAGGGCAGTTCATAGACGGCGTCCAGCTCGGACGTGGTCAAGGGTGCCGAGGGCGGGTTCTGCACAACATAGAGGTTGTCGGCCTCGTAGGGCTCGACCAGGCGGTGCGCGGTGATCGAGTCCATGTTCTTGTACTGCACGGCAAAGCTCTGGGCGTAGTTCCTGCGGTCCTCGCGCAGTTTCTCGAAAGAGGGGAGAAGGTCGTAGTCGTAGACCTCGCCCAGGTCCTTGGTCTTATAGACCGAGCCCGCGATCCAGCTCACCTGGTCGATCGAAAGGCCCGAGTCCAGGGCCTCGGCCATCTCGACGATTGACTTCTCGCCCATGCCGTAAAGGAGAAGGTCGGCGCCCGAGTCCACCAAGACCGAGCGCTTAAGGCTGTCGGACCAGTAGTCGTAGTGGGCCAGGCGCCGCAGGCTCGCCTCGACGCCGCCCAGCACGATGGGGGTGTGCTTGAAGGTTCGGCGAATAAGGTTCGAGTAGACCACCACGGCGCGGTCGGGGCGCGCCCCCATGTGGCCGCCGGGGGTGTAGAAGTCCTTCGACCTGTGCTTCTTTGCCACGGTGTAGTGGTTGACCATCGAGTCCATGTTTCCC
>CAVDXJ010000261.1:0-3209 GCA_963612765.1 Oscillospiraceae bacterium | reverse complement strand
GGCGTGGGCCTTAACCTCACGGCGGCAGATGTCGTCATCCATTACGACCCGTGGTGGAACACTGCTGCGCAGGACCAGGCGACCGACCGTGCCTACCGCATTGGCCAGCGCCGCGACGTGAGCGTCTTCAAGCTCATCGTCGAGGGCACCATCGAGGAGCGCATTCTCAAGATGCAAGAGACCAAGCGCGACTTGGCAGACAACGTCTTGAGCGGCGAGGAGGTCAAAAGCGCCCTTCTCACAAAGGACGACCTGCTTGGTCTTCTTGGCGCCTAGCTCGGCTTTCTTTGCGGTTGGCGGGTCTTTACGGCGGGCAAGAACCAAAAATTTTGGTTTTTGCAAAAAAGTTCTTGCAAGTTCGCGCCCGTCTTTGCATAATAGACGAGCTGCCTGAGAGGGAAGCCAAATGGTGGGTGTAGCTCAGTTGGTAGAGCGACGGACCGTGGCTCCGTAGGTCGAGGGTTCGAGACCCTTCACCCACCCCATTTAATTGAATAATGGATCGTTAGCTCAGCTGGTAGAGCAGGGGACTCTTAATCCCAAGGTCCAGGGTTCGAACCCCTGACGATCCACCACGAATTTTAGAAGGCGGGTGCTTAGGCACTCGCCTTTTTTCGTCTACCGAGAAGGGCGGTGCGCGTGAGGCTAAGGGTTGTACATAGGCCGCAGGGCAAAAAGCCGCTTTCGCTGGTGGCGCTGCTCGCCGCCGTTCTTATCGCGGGGGCGGCGGGGTCGGCCACGCCGGGGCTTCTCGCGCGCTTTGGCGGGGTTCTTGGAACCTCGGCTTCGATGAGCTTCTCGGCGCCTTCTGATACCCGCGAGTTATCTTGGACTACCTGGGACGAGGCCGCAGCACCCGAGTACTACCGCGTCATCGGTGCGGCTCATGTCACCGTGGAGCTGGAACCGGGCGAGGTCCGCTACGCCGACCTCGACTCCCTTGGCCGCGCGGGCGGTGCCTGGGCAAACGTGACCGCCGAACTTGCGAGCCAAGGGTCTTCTCGCCAACGCGAGGACATGTCGGGCTTAAAACCCAGTGGATGGGGACACAACCGCGAGGTCGATATCGAGCTGGCCGACGGCACCTTCTACCACGGCGCTTTCTTCAACCGCAGCCACCTGCTGGCTAAGTCTCTGGGAGGCGAGGAGAAGCTCGAGAACCTTGTGTGCGCAACGCGCATGCAAAACGTGGGCAGCAATAAGGGCGACGGCGGCGGGATGGCCTATGCCGAGGGTCTGGCTCGTGACTGGCTCAAAAGCAACCCCGCGGGTACCGTCTACTACAGTGCCGTACCCGTCTACGAGGGCCAAGAAGCCGCATGCCGTAGTGTCATTGTCGACGTCAAGAGCTCGGACGGCTCGCTTGATCTTGAGGTCGAGGTCTACAATGCCGCAAAGGGTTATACCATTGACTATGCAACCGGAGAATTTTCCCAAGACTAAGGAGGCCCGCGTGGGCATAAGCGCTTTTCCCGACGTCGAGGCAGCCCTGCAACACGACGACCAGCTATTCGAGAAGACCCTCTCTCGCTCTTGCGAGTGGGAGGGCAGGATCTTTCGCGTCGAGAAGCGCCTGGTCGAGTTCCAGGGACCTTACGGTCAGCCCATGACGGGTGCCCGTGAGCTGGTGTTCCATCACGGCGGCGCCGGCGTGGTGGCTGCGCGCGACGGCCAGGTCTGCCTGGTGCGCCAGTACCGCGTGGCCTTAGGCCGCATGACGCTTGAGATCCCGGCGGGCAAGGTCGACCCGGGCGAGGACCGCGCCGTCTGCGCTGCCCGCGAGCTTACCGAGGAGACCGGCCTGGTTGCCCAGGGCCTGGTCCATCTTTCCAGCGTTTACGGCTCGCCTGGTTTTACCGACGAGCACACCGACGTCTTCTTTGCCCAAGGTCTTTCGCAAGGTCAGGCAAACCCCGACGCCGACGAGGCCCTGCGTTGCCTGTGGATCGACACACAGCAGGTCATCGACGCCATTCTCGCCGGGAAAATCTGCGACAGCAAGACCGTTGTGGGAATCCTTGCTGCATCCGCGCGCGGGTTGCTATAAAATACCTATTTGTTTGCGTCCTTAGCTCAGGTGGATAGAGCCGCGGACTTCTAATCCGAAGGTCGGGGGTTCGAATCCCTCAGGGCGCACCATCACATTCTCGGCCGGGGCATCTGCCTCGGCCTTTTTTACCGAGAAGCCCTTCTCGCCACCTTATGTTCTGTGACTTGTCGGAAAATTTCACCGCTCCGTCTTTACGTTTGGGCACTTGTCGGAATCTCGTGGGCTTAAAACTGCACGTATACGGGCTTGTCGGAAAGAATTTCTTCCGACAAGCCCAGATTTATACAGCGAGAAGGCATTTTGCTTCCGACAAGTCTCAAAACATAAGGGGTGGCGCGGCGTATTTCCGACAAGAGGGAAAACCCAAAGAAGGGCTTCTCGCCTACGCAGAATGTGCCCCCCGGTTTTGTACGATACTTTAGGAACATTCTGGGCGGCCTTTAGGACAAATAACGCCGCGCTTACAGGGTTGTTGCATACTGAATCCGCTGTGGATTTTGCCGAAAGGAGCACGCCTTGATTTACACCATGACGCTGAACCCTGCCCTTGACTATGTTATGCATCCCCTCACTTTGGACATGGGCTTTACCAACCGCTCTTCTTCCGAGGAGATCTACTGCGGCGGTAACGGCATCAACATCTCCACGCTCTTGAACGAGCTCAACGTCGTGAACGTCGCCATGGGCATCGCCGGCGGCTTCACCGGCGATTACCTGCTTCAGACCCTGCAGGACAACGGCGTGGCCAGCAACTTCGTGCGCCTGGACCACGGCAACACCCGCATCAACGTCAAGCTCAACGGCATCGTCATGACGATGTGCAACGGCATGGGCCCCAAGATCCCGGCCAAGAAGGTCGACGAGCTGCTTGAGCGCATGGACGTCGTTCGCTCCGGCGACACCCTGGTCCTCACCGGCTCGATCCCCAACTCCTTGCCCGAGGACCTCTATACCCAGATCATGGAGAAGCTCGACGGCCGCGGCATCCAGTTTGTGGTCGACGCCCCCGGCCAGCTCCTCATGGAGTCCCTGAAGGCTCGCCCCTTCCTCATCAAGCCCAACAACCACGAGGTCGGCCGCATCTACGGCGTCAACATCGAGTCCCCCGAGGAGTGCATGCCCTACGCGCACAAGCTCCAGGAGGAGGGCGCCCGCAACG
>CAVDXJ010000260.1:0-3213 GCA_963612765.1 Oscillospiraceae bacterium | reverse complement strand
GCGCGATGGGGCTGGTGCGAAAGAGCGCGTCGATCTCTTGCAGCAGCATGCGCTCGTTCTCAAGCGCCGCGACACCGCCCAAGCCCTCGTGCTTCTCGAGCAGGCCGGCGATGCGGCGGATCTTGCCCTCGACGGCCTTGCGGCGCGCCTCGGTGGGGTGGGCAGTGAAGACCGGGCGGAACTCAAGGCGCTTGAGCAGGGCGTTTGCCTTGCCGCGGCCGCACTCGTCAACCAGCTGGCGGTAAGCCACGGTAATGTCGTTGATGGGGTCGGCGGCCGAAGTCAGCGCGACCTCGGACTCGCGGGCGCGCAGCGACCCCATGCGGTAGTTCTCCTCGCAGATGTTGGCAAGGTGGAAGAAGGTCACGAAGGCGCGCATGAGCAACGTCGTGTTCTTCTCGTCCAGCTCGTCGATAATCGAGGCGATGTCGTTCAAGTACTCGCTCGAATCGCCGGAAAGCTCGGACTCGTCGTTCATGCCGATCGCATCGTACAAAAGCACGTCAAAGATGGCGCGCAGGTCCTGATCGGCCTCTTCAAGGACCTTACGGACCAGGCGCAGGAACAGCGCCATGTTGTTGCGGATCTGCTCTGGGACATCGACTCCCTGCAACGCGCTGAGCGCCGCGGTCTCTTCAACGGTGAGCTGTTTTGTCAACGTCTCTCCCTCCAGATGGCCAAAACGCAGCCGTTTAGCCTATTTAGTCTTTATAAAGATACCGCGAAGTCCTCTTACCGACAAAAAACGGCCGCTCACGAAACTGATTGTTCACGCTGGTTTTGACCAAACCTCAAATTTGGGCCTTTTGCCTGCGATACAATGTTGGCTCCATACATGACAAAGACGGCGAGAAGAGAGTTGCGATACGCATGCTTGAGAACCCGTTCAAGAAAAAGCAGATCACGGTGAGCGCGGGGCGCAAGAAGGCCGCCGCGAGCAAAACGGCGGGCCAGGCGCAGGTCCCGGTCGCGCACTCCCCCGCCACCCCGCGCTACGGCGTCAAGCGCCCGCAAGAGAAGAAAAAGGCTCAAAAGCAGCCCGGTTTTCTCAGCCGCGCGGTCAATAATTGGTGGAACCGCCTGATCGGCTCTGTCTTTGGCGGCGGGCTTTCCGAGCAAACCGAGCAGTACCTGGCCCACCAGACCACCCGCGACTACGTGCTAAACACCGCGGGGCAGGCCGCGTGGGGCGCCTTGTTCCCGCTGCTCACCATGGTCTGCACCTGGTTTGTAGGCGCCGAGCAGGCCGGCCTTTTCTCGATGGCCTTCACCATTGGCACGCTGCTGCTGTTTCTCGCCAACTTTGGCGTGCGTACCTACCAGGTGTCCGACCTGGACGAGATGCAGTCGTTCTACGACTACCAGATAAACCGCGCCATCACCTGCGCGGCAATGCTTTTGGTGGGCTTTGCGTACTGCAAGATCCGCGGATACGCCGAGCCCATGGTCTCTATCTGCATGGGCGTGCTGTGCTTTAGGGCCGTCGACGGCCTGGCCGACGTCTACGAGGGCCGCCTGCAGCAAAAGGACAAGCTCTACCTGGCGGGCCTTTCCCAGGCCATCCGCTGCGCGGGATCGTTCATCGCCTTCTTCGTCGTGCTGTTCATCACGCGAAATCTCGTCTTTGCCAGCTACGCCATGGCGATCGCGGCCGTGGCCAGCCTCGTTCTTCTCAGCGTCCCCTTGGCCTACTTCGAGACCGACAAGAGCTTTCCGGCAAGCCCGCGCGGCGTGAAGGACCTCTTTATCCAGTGCTGGCCGCTGTTCATCGCACTGTTTTTGTACAACGTGATCGACTCGGTGCCCAAGTTCGCGATGGAAGGCAGCCTGTCCTACGACAACCAGCTGTACTACAACGCCATGTATTTCCCGGCGCACTCGATCCTAATGATTGCAGGTTTTATCTATAAGCCGCAGCTGGTGCGCCTGGCAAAGATTTGGGACGACCCCGAGAAGCACCGCCGCTTCGACCTGCTTGTCCTGGCCATGATCGGAGTCGTGGCCCTGATCACGGCCGCAATGGCGCTCTTCATGGGCACGGCGGGCATCCCGCTTTTGGGCCTCATGTACGGCCTGGACTTCGAGCAGTTCCGCCCGCTGGTCTTTGTCATGGTGGGTACCGGCGGCGTGTGCGCCTGCATCGACTTCTTGTACCAGATCATCACGGTGCTGCGCGCGCAGGGCGAGGTCACGAAGCTGTACTTCATCGCGTTTGTCTTCGCGCTGCCGATCGCGATGCTGCTTGTCAACTTCTCGGGGCTGTCGGGTGCCGTGGTGGGCAGCCTGGTCTCGATGGCGATCCTGCTGTTGCTGCTGGTCACCGAGTACTTAACGATTCGCAAGCGCCTGGACAAGGAGTTTTAGGGGCGCGAAAGCGCGGGCTGGGCAGACATGATAGACGCCACTCGCCAAAAAGCGGGTGGCGCCTATTTTTATGGCTGGGCACGTTATATGGCGGCTATTTCTTCTTGAAGGGGGTCGCGGCAGAGCCGGGGGCCGCGGCTCCCTTGGCAACCAGGCGTACCTCGATGGCCTCGGCGCGCTTGCCGTAGCCCTCGGTTCCCGCCGCCTCGCCGTTCTTGGCCCAGCCAAGCCAGCCGAAGTCCTGCGCGTGGACGCGGTAGTAGACGTCGTAGTTCTCCGCCAAGGCGCCGGTAAGGCGGATCTTGAAGGCCTCGGTCTGCAGGCCCTGGCCGGTGGTGCCGGCCGTTCCCGCAGCGAAATCCTGCCAGCCGATGTTGGCCACATGTGCCGAGCACTGGATTTCTCCGCCGGGGTTGTTTGCAACCGAGAGGTTGAGCGCCTCGATGGCCTTGCCCTGGCCGGTGGTGCCGGCGGCTCCGGTCGTGAAGCCCTGCCAGCCGATGTTGGCCACGTGGGCCTGGACCGAGGCCACGGCGGCGGGGACGTACTCGTGGTTGTCCGTCGAGCCCGGGAAGACGCTGCCCTTGATGAGCAGCTTCACCTCAATGGCCTCGACGCGCAGGCCCTGGCCGGACGAGCCCGCGACCTCGCCGTTCTTGGCCCAGCCCAGCCAGCCCTGGTCCTGGATGTGCACGCGGTAGTAGACGTCGTAGTTCTCTGCCAGCGTGCCCGTGAGGCGGATCTTGAAGGCCTCGGTCTGCAGGCCGCGCCCGGTCGTGCCGCTGACCCCCGCGGTATAGTCCTGCCAGCCGAGCTCGGCGACGTGGGCAGCGCACTGGATATCCCCGC
>CAVDXJ010000259.1:0-3232 GCA_963612765.1 Oscillospiraceae bacterium | reverse complement strand
CTTTCGTCCAGAATCTCGCGCACGTTGCGGGCTACGTCGGCGAAGGTGGGCCAAAGACCCGGGCCGTAGGCGTTAGTCGATGTCGTGAGGTCCCAACCGCAATCGGCATAGGAGCGCGACACGGCGTCCTTGAGGACGGCGGGCATGGCGGCGTACATGGGCCAGCAGACGTTGAAGATCTCGACCAGGCGGTCGAGGTGCTCGAGTACGTGGACGCCGCTGGGGAAGCTAAAGGGGTTGATGCGCAGCAGGGGTGCGGCGGCGGGGTTCGTGCTAAAGACGCGCACGTCATCGCGCCCGCCGTAGACGCTCTTGTACTCGCCCTTGGCGGGCTCCACGACAAGGAACTTGACGTCTTGCTCCAGGGCTTGGTCAAGGATCCGGCAGACCGTGTTGGTCTTGCCCGCGCCGGTGGAGCCGGTGACAAAGACGTGGCTGGCGAGAGAATCCTTTCGCAGCAGCACCTTGACGGGCTCTTCTCGGTGCATGTGGAAGACCTTGCCCAGACGTAGACCAGAGGTGGGTTGGGTTCCGTCGAAGGTCGAGACGTTGCGCCCGAAGGCTGCGCACTCGATGACGGGCAGGCCCGGGACCGACTTCTTGGGGAAGTTCAACGAGTAGGCGAGCTCCTTGCCAGAAAGCGCGGTCGTCGCGGTGACGCACGCGGGATAGACCGAGAAACTCGGGTGAGCGCCGAGAAGGTCGGGCGAGAGCGCGAAGATGGGGTGGCGCAGGTCTCGCAGGTAGCCGCAGATGGCCGCGGCGTCGGCGCTGTTCTCGCCGAGGTCGCCGCGCCAGAGGTTGACGGCGGCCTGGGACATGAAGGACTCTTTGCCCTGGGTAAGGGCGAGGTAGGTGTGCGCCACGTTGTTGGCCACGTTGTGGTCCTCGGACAGCACGTAGGCGGCAAAGTCCCACATGCCGAGGGCGGCGGCGAGGTCGTAGCGCTTGGTCTGCGCCTCGAGGATCTCAAGGGCGTGGGCGATGGCGTAGTTCTTGAAGGTTTGGGTGATGCCTTCGTCGTTGCCGATAGTTGCGGTGACGGTGCTGGAACGCGCGAACGAGCCGCCGATGTTGGCACCAAGGTTCACGGCCTTCGAGACGCCCGAGGTGACGGAGGCGCCCTTGGAGACGGCCTTGCCGATGCCGCTGGTTACGGTCTTGCCGAGAGTGTTGGAGATGGCCTTGCTAACCGAAGAGCCGACGGTGTCAGATGCGGAAGTGGTCTTGCTCGTGTCCACATGCTGAGTTGAGCTGAAGTTATAGCCACCGCTTGCTTGAATGGGGCCAATTTTGACACCACCTTCTGTATGTATGCCTTCTGTAAAGCTGATTCCTGCGGTGATTGATTCGCTGGCTCCTTCTTGATGACTTGTCGAAGTTGTGTCTGTGTCCGTGACCGCTTGGTTGGTTGTGTCGGCCTGCGCTTCATTCGTCGAATCCGTCACCTGGTTGTTCTCACTGACCGACGAATTGTTCCCCGTCTGCGTTCCCGCGCTCACGCCGGCGTTGACGCCTATGGTGGCGCTGGACCCCACAGAGTCGCTCTGGTGGTACGTGAAGTTCGTGGTCCACGACGCATAAGGCGTCAGCATACTGTGCAACTGCGCCAGCCTGAGCTTACGCTCCTCGACGTCGTGAATCGGCGTGGCGAGAAGCACGATGGTGTACTCCTCCTCCTGGCTGCCCGGCACGATGCCGTCAAGCAGCTTCTCGATGGTCTGCGAGACGAACTTCTCGTTTTTCTCGGTAGGCACGTTAGAGACCGCGGCCACCGAGAAACTGCGGCGCTCGCGGAAACACGGGATGGCGCCGCGCTGGGGCTCGCCGACTTCGGACCCCGGGAAGTTGCCCTTGAGCGCATCACCGATGCGGCGGGTGAAGTTTTCCACGTCGATGTTGTCGCTGGTGTTGGCGGCATCAACGACGGCCAGGTAGACATTGGTGGTCGTGCAGGTTCGGTTGAACACCAGCGCGATATTGCAGTCGTCGTCGGCCAAGACGTCGTAGACGTTCACGAGCTTCTCGAGGCTGTCCTCGTCGGGGTCCACGATCCACTTGGTGATGCTCATGAAGCGGATGTTGTGGTCGGCGTCGAAGCCTCCCTCGTACTCGATGGCGGGGTCGACCGGCAGGTAAACATCGCGCACTTGCGGCAGGTAGGCGTTGTGAATCTCGACGGCGGCCGTCGCTAGCAGGCGGTTGGTAAGCTCAACGGCCTCGGCGTCGTCGGGCGAGGGCTTCTCGGATAGATACGCCTCGCGCTTCTCCTGCACCTCTTCGAGCTGCGCGGAACTGAGCGCAGAGACCTTAGAGACGGCGTTGCCGGCCTTGTTGGCCGCGCGCATGATTGCATTTTTGATGCCCATGGATATCGCCTATTCCTTCCAGCCAATGACGCGGGCAACGTAGTCTTTGCGGTCCTCGAGCGTCGCGAGCTTGGCCTCGAGGGCGTCGATCTGGGCCGTCTTGCGGTTGATTTCCTCTGAGTAATCCCGCAAGACGGGGTTGTAATCGACGATGTTTGTGACGATCCGGCCCATGAGCCTGTTGAGCCATTCCTTAAAGGCCAGCTCATGGGCTTGCCTCATTGCGAAGCGCGTCTCTTTGATGCAGGTCTCGATCTCGGCGTTGTACTTGGTCTCGACCTTGTCTAAGAACAGCTTGTCGGACTTGAAGATGACCCGGTCGTTCACCCTGAACTCGGTGAAGTCGGCCTTGTTGAAGACGGCGCGGTCGCGCTTGGTGAGCTTGAGGGCCTCATAGTTGACGATGAGGTCACCCAGCTCCTTTCGCTTTTCGTCCGAAAGCGGGGTGTCGTCGGCTGTCGCAATGCGGTAGAACGTCTCGCGGCAGTCCTCGGCGCGTCCGTTCCAGTAGACCCGCGAGATGTCGTCGACGACCCTGGCGATTTCAGCGGCCGCGTCGCGGTAGTTCTTCTCCATCTCGGCGATTTGGGCGTTTGCGGCGTTCTTGTCCGCTGTCTTCTCCGCTTCAAGGACTTTGGCCTGCTTGTTTATCGCATCTTGCGCGTCGCTCATGAGGCCTTGGGCAGCGCCTGTGATGCCGTCCATGAAATTCGCTGCGCGGTCGGCAATATTGCCCTCGCCGCCCTGTACAGAGTCGGCGACCCTGTTGATAAGGTTGGGGAGGATGGAGTCGCGCGCGTTGGCGGCGCTGCTTGTTCTTTCTGACCAGCCCAGGTCGCCGCGTTTCTCGTGGGTGATGGAGC
>CAVDXJ010000258.1:0-3237 GCA_963612765.1 Oscillospiraceae bacterium | reverse complement strand
GCCGACAAGGAGCCCGCATGCGGCATCTGCGTCTTTGGCGGCAAGGACGCCCTGGAAGCAAGCGAGCTGGACCTCACGATCACCGAGGTGTGCTAGCGGCTGCGGCGGCCACACGTCGCGTCCTCAATCGGGCCGATGTTTGTAGCGAACTTCTCGAATATCGCCGATGTTTGTAAAAAAGAACCCCGATTTCTTAAAAAGAGCCGGCCTTTGTACAAAGGTCGGCTCGATTTAGGAACGTTCGGTTTGGGCACGTCTCGGTTTTAAACGAGAAGGTCCTCCAGCTCCAGCTTGGGGACGTGATGCGAGCCGTCGCTCTCGCGCCAGTACGTGAGGCCGTGCGCCTCGGCGGCGCCCACGCCAGCCCGCTCGAGCACGACCTTCTCGCCGCGCCCGCCAACCGAGATGACCATGGCAACCGCCAGGTCCTTCTCGCCAAGGCCAAGCTCGTCGCCCAAGACGGCGTCGTAGCTCTTGTGCATGCAGCAACCCAGGCCCTGCGCCGCCGCAGCCAGTGCCACAGTCTGCGCCGCGATGCCTACGTCAATCAAGCGAATGGGATTTGCCGCCGCAGAGACCGGCAGGCAGATGACCACGTAGCCGCCGGGGCGCTGGTAGACCTCGGGGCCGTCCCAGTCCTTCAGCGCGCCGGCCCAGTGCAGGTGCGAGAAGACCAGCTGCGAGGCGGCCGGGCTTTCCTCCCCCACCACACGAAAGCGCAACAGCTGCATATTGTTGCCGGTAGGGGCCATGCGCGCGGCGTCAACCAGCCCCCGCAAGACGTCCTCGTCCACCGGCTTGCCGTCGTAGCGGCGGTACGTGCGCGACGACTTTGCCAGCTCAAAGAACTCGTCCTTCTCCATGACATGCCCCCTTACAGGTCTGCCTCGGCGATGGCGGCCACGGCCTCGCGGATCTTCTCGGGCGGCATGACCAGCGCCATGCGGCAGAAGCCCTCGCCCAAAGGCCCAAAGCTCGCGCCCGGCGTCACGATGACGCCCGCCTTCTCCATGAGCTCGAGCGCGAAGTCCATCGAGTCCATGCGCCCGTGCGGCAAACGCGCCCACACAAACATCGAGCCGTGCGCGTTGGGGCGCTCCCAGCCAATGGCCTCCAGGCCGTCGCACAGGGCATCGCGGCGCTCCTGGTAAAGAAGGCGCTGCTCCTCCACCTGCTCGCGCGGGCCGGTCAAGGCGGCGATGGCGGCGTCCTGCTCGGGGTAGAACATGCCAAAATCCACCTGACTGCGCAGCTTGCGCGCCGCGGCCACGATGTCCGCGCGGCCCACCAGGAAGGACAGGCGGCAACCGGTGACGTTGAAGCTCTTGGAGAGGCTCAAGAACTCGACGCCCACCTCAAGCGCGCCGGGATAAGCCAGGAAGGACCCGCCGGCCGGTCCATCGTAAATGATGTCGGAGTAAGCGTTGTCGTGGATGATCACAATGTCGTGCGCCTTGGCAAAAGTGATGATCTCTTGGTAAACCTCGGGCGTGCCCACCGAGCCCACGGGGTTAGCCGGCAGCGAGACGATCATGTACTTAGCGGCATCCGCCACAGCCGGGTCGATTCCCGCCACGTAAGGCAAGAAGTCGTGCTCGGCGTCCAGCGGGTAGAAGGCGCACTTACCGCCCGCCAACAGCGTCGCGTTGCGAAAAACCGGGTAGCACGGGTCGGGCACCAGCACGGTGTCGCCCTCGTCGATCAAGGCCGCGCACACGGACAGCATGCCCTCCTGCGTGCCGCGACAGCTCATGATCATGTTGGGCTCCACGCAATCGACGCGATAGCGGTCCTGGTAGTAGTCGCACACGGCGGCGAGAAGCTCGTCCTTGTCGTGCAGCGAGTACTTCCAGTTGTTGGGGTCCTGCGCGCTTTTGACCAGGGCGTCCACCACATGCGCGGGCGGGCGGAAGTCGGGCGTGCCCACCGAGAGGTCATAGACCGTGCGGCCCTGGGCCTCAAGCTCGCGGCGCTTCACGTTAAGGGCTGCAAAGACCTCGTCTCCCAAAAGGTCAAGACGTTTAGAGAACTGCATGGGACGCTCCAATCGGCCAATTTCCGTAGCCCGTCTACTTTAGCCCAACAAAGCGCCCGCGCCGCGCAGTTGCCCAAAGGGTAACGTGAGCGGTATGCCCCAGCAAAAACAACAGATGTCGAGAAGTTCTATAATCCCCTCCGTTAGCTTTGCCTTTACGGCACCACCTCAACCCCAGGAGGGAACCCCATGTCAAAAGAAAAATCCGCCGAGAAGCGCACCTGGGCGCCCAACGAGGCGCCCACAGGCCGCTGGATCGGATTCTTTGTCGCCGGCCTTGTTGCCATGTCGTGCGCCCAGGGCATCTTCCAAGCCATCCAGGCAATCTGGAAGATGGACGGCGCCTGGGCCTGGCTGCCCGGTATTCTCTGCCCGCTTCTGGGCTTTGCCCTCACCTATGTTTTGCTCGCGCTTCTTTGCAAGGCTATCTGCAAGACCTCGGTGCGCGACCTTCTCCTTAACGCCTGCGGCAGCTTTGACAAGAAGCTCTGCCTCAAAATGTGCGCGGCCATCATCGTGGGCACCGTGCTTGAGGCAGTTGTCCTCAATATCTTCTTCCCCGACCCCAGCGCCACGATGGAGATCAACAGCATCGGCCTTGTGCCCATCATCGTGAACCTTGCGCTGTGCCTTGCCCTTCTGTGGATGCAGACCACCTCGGAGGAAATCCTGTTCCGCTGCCCCTTCCTTCGCGCCGGCGGCGGCAACAAGCTCGAGCCGGGCAAGAAGGCGCTTTTATGGGCCTTCATCAGCTGCGCAGTCTTCATGCTGCTGCACGCAAGCAACCCCGAGGTCAAGGCCCAGAGCAGTACCCTGGCGGTCGTCATCACCCTGGCAGGCTACCTGGTGGCCGCTGTGGGCATGTACGCGGCCGACGTAGTCTACCGCACCCCGCTTGCCGGCTGCGCCATCCACTGGATGAACAACTTCATCAACATCGCCGTCTTCTGCCAGGCGGGCACGGCCGTCGAGAGCGGCTCGGTCTTCTGGGTCACGGGCTCGATCAACGGCACCGCAAGCTGCGTGGGAACCATCTGCCTGTTTTTGCCGGTCGTCGTCCTTATGGTCGTCGATTCGCGCAAGCAAAAGGCGGCTGCATAGGTCTTCTCGGCGGCTCTTCCCGGGGCTAAAACGGGGCCCCAAATAGCACAACTCAAGATGTTTTCGTGCACGCGGCGTGAGGCTCAACCAAGTCTTCACGC
>CAVDXJ010000257.1:0-3243 GCA_963612765.1 Oscillospiraceae bacterium | reverse complement strand
TGGACCTGGCAGCTGCGCATGGTGGCGAGGGCGGCCTGGTGGGAGGCGGGGGTCACGCCGGCGCAAAGGTTCGCGTTGACGGTGACGGGGACCTCGGGCAGGAAGGCCTTGATCAAAAAGGCGTTGCTCACCACGCAGATATCGGTGCACAGGCCGCAGAGCTCGATGGAGTCGATGGGGGCCTCGGCGGCGCGGGCCACCAGCCACTCGGCCAGGTCGGTCGAGCCAAAGGTGGGCTTGTCGAAAACAGGGGCGTCTAGCTGGGCAGCAATGGCGGCGATGGCCGGGGTAAGCTCCCAGCCCGGGGTCCCCGCGATGCAGTGCGGGACGGGCAGGTTCTGGCCCTCCTGGGTATCCAGGTAATTCTCGCCATGGGTGTCTCGCGTGAAGACGACGGCGCCGTCGAAATCGCAGGCACGGGCAGCCACGCCGTCAACGATGGCCTGAGCCTCGGGCGTACCCAGCGCTCCGTCGACAAAATCGTTTTGCATGTCAATAACCAGCAGGTACTTCTCGGCCATGACGGCCTCCTTTCGCGCGTTTGCCATGCCCCCATTATGCCGCGCTCCCTTGCCCCAAAACAAACTCTCGCGAATCAATGTCTTAATTCGAATGGCATGGGTAGCCAGCGCCCATCCGCCCACGTTTGCCCAGTTGGCAAGAGCCGGAATCGACGCGATACACAAGCAAGTCGAATTAAGCCATTGATTCGAGGAAGTTTGCCTCAAGAAGCGCGCCACAAACGAGGCAAACAGTAAGAAACTACCTGATCGCGCCTAGGTAGTCCGGGACAAGTGTGGGATACTCGCAGGACAACAGCGTTCGAAAGGGTTCACATGATTCTTACCGAGGCCAAGGTCAGGCGCTTTTTCTCCATCTATGACCCGCTGATCCTCTTTACCGACAGGCACCTTAACCTGGACGAACTCGAGATGGCGCCCGATGGGCTGCCCACCGACGAGTCCCAGCACGAGGTAGCCTGCGAGTTGTGGAGAAACCCGCAAGTCATCGACGAGTTCGTGCGCCAGAACCCGGCGCGTCTCTCGGCCCGCGACCTCAAGATCGCCGCCTCGTGGAAGGACGCGATTTTTGACCACATGCCTTACGTCGTGCGGCCGGACGGCTCCGTCGACTTCCTTTATGAGGGGCGCATCTTTAGGCCCAAGGGGCTCACGCGCGAGATCGGCGGCATGCTCAACGACCGCCGCGGCACGGCCGAGCTGGCGCTTCTTCCCTTTGAGGACGACCTAATCTACGCAGGCCAGGTCAGCGAGATCAAGATTTCCATGGGCCCGGGCCTGCGCGCGGCCCACGAGGGCTGGTTTGCCGAGGCGCGCGAGAAGGCCGCCATCACGACGGGCACGGGTTTTCTCGCCGTCGCGCCCGGCCTCAAGAAGGCGGCGCTGGAACGCGAGACCCAGAAGTTCATCGAGGACACCGAGTACGACATGAACCCGCCTACCTCGTGGCCGGGGTTTCACCGCGGCGTGCTGGCCGACGTGCCGCACGAGGAGCGAGACGCCCTGATCATGGCCGAGGCTCAGCGCCAGTTTGGCCGGGCCGCTGGCAAGGAGGCCGAGGCCTTCATGACAAGACGCCTGAAGTCGTATTGCCAGAAGGGGCAAGTCACCTGCGACTTTGCGACGTTGGCGGCACTTGAGAAGAACGCTGTTCTGGAGCGAATCGCAAAGGAGCTGGGAGCCAAGCGCTCGAGCGGCCTTAACAAGAAGCAGCTGGTCGAGACCTGCGCCGAGCTGCTGGCAGACCCCCTGGTCGACCTCCAACCCATCATGGGCGAACTGCTGCCCGATCACTTCCCGTTCATAAAGCGCCTGGTAGAGGCCGGTGGTCGTATTGAGGTTCCCTACGAGGGCCTTGAGTCCTTGAAGGGCCTGGCCGAGCCCCTGCCGCTGCTGTCCTACTGGTTTGACGAAGGCGACCACGCGACCTGCGTCATGCCCGACATCGTGCGTGACCGCCTGGCCGAGCTCGACCTCGAGGCGACTTCTCGCCACTATAAGGCCACCACGGACCTGTGGCACGTCATCGACCTTTTGATCGAGACGCGCGGCATCGTTGGCGTGGACGAGGCCGGGCTTGAGTTCAGCCGCCTGTACCCGGGTGTGCTTGGCCCCATGGACCTTGTCCGAAGCATCCTCGACTACGCTGCAAGCGGGCTTGGGGACTGCGAGACGTACCGAGACAAGAGCGGCTCAGGCGTTTACCTGGTGGAATGCGGGCTATTGGACCAGCTCCAGGAAAGCGGCGCCAAGATTTACGAGCAAAATGGCATCTGCTTTGGCGAGCTGGGCCTGCTGCAAAACCTGTTGGATGCGCGTAAGGGCAAGGAACCGTGGCCCCTGCCGGCCGAGCTTGTTGCCTGCCTCTGCCTGGCCGACTGGGCGCAGGACCTGCCGAGCGGCCGCACCTTCCTTCAGTTCATCAACGAGAACATCCCCGACGGCGAGAACGACCTGCTGTTTGCCGACAGGATTTTTGAGGGCGTCGTCACCATGTTCTGCGACGGCGTCGCGCCCGCGAAAGTCGTCCAGTGGGTCGCCGACGAAGGGCTGGGCTTTGAGGACATGCGTCACGAAAACGAGCTGATTGGCTACATGTTCAACCTGTGCAACGACATGCCGCGCTGGGACAACAACGGATGGCCGCCCGCTCTGCTGCACTCCAAGCTCACGGGCGTGCCCGACTTTAGGAACGAGGACGGCTCGCGCAAGAAGGTGGGCCGAAACGACCCCTGCCCCTGCGGCAGCGGCAAAAAGTACAAGAAGTGCTGCGGTCGATAGGCCGCGGGCGGCCGGATTTGCGGACCCGCCGTGAGAAAATCACGCAAATCAATGTCTTAATTCGAAGGGCCCGGTATCCGGGGCCCTTCGCGTGGCGTTTGTCCAGTTGGCTGAAGCGTGAATCGGTGGCTTACCTAAGCGAGTCGATTTAAGACATTGATTCGAGGAAGTTTGTCTGTGGCGAGGCCTAGGCGAGAAGGGCGCGAACGCGGGAAAGGACGTCTTCGAGGCGCTGGGCGCGGTGGCCCAGCAGGCGAACGCACACGTCGCCGGTGGCCAGACGGGTTATTCCGCCCGAGATAGCCTCGCTGCCGGTGGCCGCGCCGACGGGCGAGCCGGCCGCGGCGCCAATCACACCGGTCTCGTCGCGCAAATAGTCGCGGGCTGCAGTGAAGGCGGCCACCCCTACCTGGCAGTTTATGAGCATTAGGTTGCCGTGATG
>CAVDXJ010000256.1:0-3251 GCA_963612765.1 Oscillospiraceae bacterium | reverse complement strand
CCGCCGCGAACTTCTCGCCGTTCATATCAGTGCAGGTCATAGGTCAAAAACTCCCTAGCCAAGCTGGAAATACAGGGCAAAACCGATGGTGGCAAAAGCCGCCGAGACGATCCAGAAGCGGGTGACGACCTTGGTCTCGGCCCAACCCTTCTTCTCGAAGTGGTGGTGCAGGGGCGCCATCAAGAAGACGCGCTTGCCGGTGGCCCTGAAGCTGAGCACCTGGATCACGACCGAGAGGGCCTCGCACACAAACAGGCCGCCCATGATCAGCGACGTGACCTCGGTCTTGGTGAGGACGGCCAGAGCCGCCAGGGCGGCGCCCAGGGCAAGCGAGCCCGTGTCGCCCATGAAGATGCTCGCCGGGTAGCAGTTGTGCCAAAGGAAGCCCACGCAGGCGCCGGCGATCGCAGCGGCAAAGATGGCCAGGTTAACCTCGTCGTAGCGGTAGGCGACCATGGCCATGGCGAGCATGACCACCATGGTGCAGCCGCCGGCCAGGCCGTCCAGGCCGTCGGTGAGGTTCACGGCGTTGGAGAGGCCCGCCATGAGGAGAAAGACGAAGAACAGGTAGAGCCACGGCACCGTGACCTGCGTGCCGCCAAGGTCGAAGGTCGTGGAAAGAACGCCCAGGTCGATCGACCAGCCGCCCGGGATGCGGATTGCGGCGTCAATGCCCACCCAGTTGACGGCCAAAAGGCAGAAGGCCACCGAGATGGCGATGAGGCCCACCATCTTTTGCGAGGGCGTGAGGCCCAGCGAGCGCTTGTGCGCCACCGACTCCACGTCGTCCAAGAGGCCCAGCGAGCCCGTGACCAGCGTCACGACAACGGCCAGAATCAAGTCGGGGGTCCATTTGGCGAGAAGGCCGCAGGTCACCACGATGCCAAGCAGTATGACGATGCCGCCCATCGTGGGCGTGCCCTCCTTGATGAGGTGGCGTTGCGGGCCGTCCACGCGGATCTTTTGGCCCACGTGGTACTTGTGCATGGCCGCGATAAGCACCGGCATCAGGAGCCCCGTGACCACGGCGGCGATGGCGATGGCGAGAAAGACCTGGTAGGTGGGGTAAGCGGGATTGCCAATCACTTGGCAAGCACCTCCTTGGCAAAACGGTCGAGACCGGCCGAGCGGCTGGCCTTGACCAGCACGGTGTCGCCCGCCTCGAGGATCGGGGCTATGACGCGCGAAGCGTCCTCTACTGTAGCAAAGAGCTGGATGGCGTCTTCCGAGAAGCCCATCGTGCGGGCGGCCTCGGCCATCTCGCCGGCAAGCTCGCCGCCAATGAACACCAGCATATCCAGGGGCTTCGCCGCGGCATAGGCGCCGATGTAGCCGTGAAGGCGCCTCTCCTCGGCGCCAAGCTCGCCCACCTCGCCCAAGACGGCGACGCGGCGGCCCGAGCACTCCATCTGGCACAGCACGTCAAGGGCGGCCGCGATGGAGTTGGGCGCGGCGTTATAGGAGTCGTCAATCACGCGCACACCGCCGGCCGAGGTGCTCACTTCAAGGCGCATGCCGGTCATCTTCATGGACTCGATGGCCTCGCAGGCAAGGTCGCGGTCGGCTCCCGCCTTCCACAGGCACGCCAAGGCAAGCAGAAAGTCGTCGACGGCCTTCTTGCCGGGCACGTTAAGGTGCACGCGGCGAGACCAGCCGTCGGCGCAGCGGGCCTCGAAGACCGGGGTTCCGTCGGCGCTAAGGGCCAGGTCGCGGGCCTGCACGTCGTCCGTGGCGAGCGAGCCGGCGAGAAGGACGTCCACGCCTGCGGGGCGGGCGAACTTCTCGGCGATAAACGAGGTAAAGTCGTTTGCGCTGGTCAAGGCCAGGGTGGCCGGGATGTCACCGTGCGGAGCCATGCCGCCCACGATCTCTGCCTTGGCACGGGCGATGCCCTCGCGCGAGCCCAGAAGGCCCACGTGGCTCGTGCCCACGTTGGTGACGACAGCCAGGCAGGGCCTTGCCGCCGCGGCCAGGCGCTCGATCTCGTGGAAGTGGTTCATGCCCAGCTCGCAGACCATGACCTGGGTGCCCTCTGGGGCAGACAGGATGGTCAGCGGCAGGCCGATCAGGTTGTTGAGGTTGGCGGGGGTGGCGTGCGTGGGCGCCACGGCGCCAAAGCCCGCGCGCAGCATGTCCTTCGTGGTGGTCTTGCCCACAGAGCCCGTGACGCCCACGACCAGCCACTCGGGGTGGGCGGCGCGCCAGGCACCGGCCAGGGCAAGGAGGAAGGCCTCGCAGTCGTCGTCCGCGGCGCGCACCACGGTGGCTCCCGCCTCGGCGGCGTGGGCCAGGGTCTTCTCCCCTACCTGGGCAGAGGCGACGAGAAGGGCCGCGCCGGCGTCGATGGCCGCGTCAAGGTAGGCGTTGCCGTCGACCTTCTCGCCCACGAAGGCGACGAAGGCCGAGCCGCTCTCAACACGGCGCGAGTCGATGACGGCGTCGCCCGCGATGGCGCGGGAACCCTCGACGAGCAGCTGTGCGTTTGTGGCGGCCACGACGGCCGCGGGACTCATCTTGAACAAATCGGCTCACCTATCCTATTGCGTCGGGGCGATACCCAGCGTGGTTACCGCCTTCTGCATGACGTCGTGGAACACGTTGGCGGCACTGGCGCTCGCCAGGTGAGCGGTGCCGTTGAGGCCCGTGTAGACCAGGACCTCGGGGTTGTCGGCGTTGGCGAAGCCGCACAGGGACGCCACGAAGTTGTACTCCTCGTAGCCCTCGCTGGAGGCCTGCTCGCCGGTACCGGTCTTACCGGCGATGTCGTAGCCCTCTACCTGGCCGGAGGTGCCGGTGCCCTCCTGCATGACGGTTCGCATCATGTCGGTGACCTGGTCGGCCGTCTCTTTAGAGATGATCTGCTCGCCAGAAGGCCAGTCGACCTCCTCGCCGCCCTTCAAGATGAGGAAGTGCGGCGTGTTGGGCACGCCGTCGTTTGCCACGGCGGCAAAGGCGCGCACGATCTGGACCATGGGAATGGCCAGGCCCTGGCCAAACGACATCGAGCCCAGGGTCGATCCATCATACTTGGCAAGCGGCCTCACGATGCCCGCGGCCTCGCCGGGAAAGTCGATGCCCGTGGTGTGGCCGATGCCGAATTTGTCGACGCCGGCCGAGAAGGTCGACGCGCCAATGACGTCTTGGGCAAGCGTGGACATGGCGACGTTGGACGAGCGGCGCAGCATCTCGCGCACCGTCATGTCCATGGTGTAGTCGCGCGGGTCGTCGGTGTCGTAGACGTAGTCGTCGCC
>CAVDXJ010000255.1:0-3269 GCA_963612765.1 Oscillospiraceae bacterium | reverse complement strand
GGCCGTCGAAGAAGCCGAAGAGCAGGCTCGCGAGCATGACGCCCACGGCGCTCCAACGGCCAAAGATGACGGTTGCCAGCGCGATGAAGCCGCGGCCCATCACGATACCGTCGGTGTAGATCGGCGTGTAGCAGATGGTGAGAAACGCGCCGCCCGCAGCCGCCAAGGCGCCGCACAGGGCGCAGGCGATGTACTTGACGCGAATGACGTTGATGCCCAGGGTCTCGGCCGCCTGGGGCTTCTCGCCAACGGCCCTAAAAGACAGGCCCGCGCGGCAACGCTTGAAGAAGAACGTGATCACCGGCACCAAAAGAAACGCGATGTAGGCCAAGGGCGTCTGGTTAAAAAGGCCGTTGCCCACGTACGGGATGTCGGACAGGCCGGGAATCGCCAGGCTCGCCATCTGCTCGCCCGTGGCGTTTGCCGAGTTAGAGCCAACAAAGAGGTTGTATCCAAAAAGAGCGATGGCGGGCGCCAGGATATTGATGGCCATACTGGTGACCACCTGATCTGCGCACAAGGTAATGGTGCAGAAGGCGTAGAGCATGTTGATCAAAACGCCGGCCATCATACCGACGAGAAGACCGATCCACAGGTTTCCCGTGACCTTGCCCACGGCAAAGGCGACAAAAGCGCCCACAGCCATGATGCCCTCAAGGCCGATGTTGACAAGGCCCGCGCGCTCGGAAAAGACCTCGCCCAGCGCGGCAAGCATGATGGGCACGGCGCCCATGGCCATGGCCTTGACGATGGTGGGAAGTGCAACCATGAAGTCCATTTACGCTGCCACCTCTGCCTTCTTGCTCTTGGTAAACAGGGACGTGATCTTTGCCTTGACGGCCGGCAGCTTGACGCAGGCCATGCCGGCGACGGCAAAGATGATGATGAGGCCGCGGATGATGTCGACAATGGCCGTGGGCACGCCGATGACCGACTGCATCATGGTGCCGCCCGTTGACAGGATGCCAAAGAGCAGGGCGACCAATATGGAGGCCACGGGGTTCAGCTGCGCGATGAGCGCGATGGCCACGCCGTCAAAGCCAAAGCCCGAGCCAAAGCCCTCGGCCAGGCGGAAGGGCGTGCGGCCAAAGAGCTCGACCGAGCCGCCAAGGCCAGCGATCGCGCCCGAGATGATGAACGCCAGCAGAATCAGGTGGTTCACCGGGAAGCCATTGACCTTGGCCGCGGTGGGGCTCATGCCCACGGCGCGGATCTTGAAGCCAAACGAGGTGCGAAACACCAGGTACCAAATAAGAAGGCCCACGATGATGGCGAGAAGAACGCCCGCATGCGCGACGCCCACGTCAATGAGGTGCGAGGCCTTGGGCATGGCCGCGGTCTGCGGCAGGCCCTGGTCCGAGAAGACGTTCTTGTACAGGTACTCCATGAAGTACAGGGCGATGTAGTTGAGCATGATCGTCGTGATCATCTCGTTAAGCCCGCGGGTGATCTTCATGATACCCGGCAGAAGGCCCCAGATGCCGCCCGCAACGATGCCGGCGAGAAGGGCCAGCGCCAGCGCCGGCACGCCGTCGGTACCCAGAACCAGGGTCACCGTGGCCGCCGCGCAGCCGCCCATGATGAACTGGCCTTCTCCGCCCAGGTTAAAGACGCCGCACTTGTAAGCAAAGACGGCCGCCAAGGACGTGAAGATAAGGGGGCACGCGCGCTCCAGGGTCTTGCCGATCTTGGACGCGTCGCCCAAGGAACCCTGGATCATGGCCGCGTAACCCTCGAGCGGATTCTTGCCCAGGCACAAGATGATGATGGCGCCCACGATAAGCGCCAGAAGAACCGAGACGACCGGAGCCAGAACAGCGATGCGCTTCTCTCGCTGCTGCTCGGCGTACATGCCGGCGCGCCAGCTGGTCTTTTCCTGCTTGTTCTGCTGCTCCAGGGACTTGTTCTTGGTATCTGCCACTGTTTTCGTCCCTCCTTACTTTCCTGCCATGGCGAGCGAAATCTCCTTGATGGGAGGGTTCGCGCCCGAGTACGTTCCCATTACCTGGCCCTCAAAGAGAACCGCGATGCGGTCCGAGAGCTTCAAGACCTCGTCGAAATCCGCCGAGATGAGCAAAACGGCGCAGCCCGCGTCTCGCTGGGCGATGATTTGGTCGTGGATGAACTCGGTCGCGCCGATGTCCAGGCCGCGGGTGGGATAGACGGCCACCAGCAGCTTGGGGTTGGCGTCCAGCTCGCGGGCCAGGATGACCTTCTGCTGGTTGCCTCCAGAAAGGCTGCGGGCTGTCTGGTTGACCGAGGTGCAGCGGATGTCGTTCTTCTCGACAAGGCCCTGCGCGTACTCCTCGATGGCCTTGAGCTTGAGCCACGCGCCATGACCTGCGGAGAAACGCTCGGAGTTGGTCTGTTTCAAGACCAGGTTCTCTGAGATGGACATGTCGCCCACAAGGCCCATGGTGTTTCGGTCCTCGGGGATGTTGCCCATGCCGGCGTCGATGAAGGCACTGGGGGTGTAGAAGGCGATCTTCGAGCCGTCGGGACCTATGACCTCGCCCGACTCGGGCTTAAGCAGGCCGGTGACCAGGGCCGCCAGCTCGGACTGGCCGTTGCCGTCGATGCCTGCAACGCCCAAGATCTCTCCCCTGTTGATCTGCAGGGACACGTCCTTGATGCCGCCGTGCTTGACCTCGGGGTGGTACGAGACGCCCTTGAGCTCAAAGGCGGTGTCGCTCGCGTTCTCGACCTTCTCGTAGGTGCTCTCTTGGAAGCGCTGGCCAATCATGAGGTCGGCGAGCTCCTGCTCGGTGGTCTGGGCCACGTCCAGCGTCTTGATCGTGACGCCGCGGCGAAGGATCGTCACGTGGTCCGAGATGCGCATGACCTCGCGCATCTTGTGCGAGATGAAGATGATCGACTTACCCTCGTCGGTGAGCGAGCGCATGATGTCAAAGAGGCTCTCGACCTCGAGATCGGTCAAGACAGCGGTAGGCTCGTCCAAAACGAGAAGGTCCGCGCCGCGGAAGAGCACCTTCATGATCTCGACGCGCTGTTGCATGCCGATCGACATGTTGCCGACTTTCTCGTCCAGGTCGATCTCCAGGCCGTAGCGGTCCATGAGTTCCTGCACGGTGGCGCGGTCGTCGGCCAGCTGCAGCAAGGGCGAGGCGTGCCTGCGGTCGCCCAGGATGATGTTCTCAAGGCCGGTCATGTCGTCGATCAGCATGAAGTGCTGGTGAACCATACCGATGCCCGCCTCGACGGCCACGCCGGGGGAAGAGATGCGCACCTCCTTACCGCGTATGAAGATC
>CAVDXJ010000254.1:0-3270 GCA_963612765.1 Oscillospiraceae bacterium | reverse complement strand
GTCCACGCGGGCGCAGCGGCCATCGCCGGCAGGCGTGACCTGGGCGGCCGTGAGCTCGCCGGTGTGGCGGGTGCGCACCAGGTAGCGGCCGGCGGCAGGTGCCTGACCTCCTACCCAGTAGCAGTCGGCCAGGTCAAGGGACGGCGAGAAGAGCGCGGGGCTGTCATGGTCTGCAGTGACGTAAACGGTATTTGTATCGACATCAGTCTCCACGACGTAGCGGGCGGGACCGCCGCCTAGGTTGAGGCCCCGGCGCTGGCCCACGGTAAAGAGGAAGGCGCCGTCGTGGTGGCCCAGGATGCGACCGGTCTCGAGCTCCACCACGTCGCCGGCGCGGCGCTCAAGGGTGTCCAGAAGGAAGGTGCGGATGCCCACCTCGCCCACAAAGCAGATGCCGTCGGAGTCGGGTTTTCTCTCCACGCCCAGGCCGCGCTCGGCACACATGGCGCGTACCTGGGCTTTATTGGCGATGTCGCCCACGGGAAAGAGCGTGCGGCCCAAGACATCGGCTCCCACGCGCCACAGGAAGTAGGTCTGGTCCTTGTGCTCGTCCAGGGCGCGCAAGAGGCGCGTGGCCCCGGCGGCGTCGCGGTCGACGCGCGCGTAGTGGCCCGTCGCCACAAAGTCGGCCCCGGCGGCAAAGGCCTTCTGGGCAAAGGTGCCGAACTTCACCGTCTGGTTGCACATGACGTCGGGATTGGGCGTGAAGCCGCGGGCGTAGGCGTCGACCAGGTAATCGACCACGGTCTCCTTGTATTCCTTCTCGCAGTCCCAGACCTCCAGGTCGATGCCCAAGGTGACGGCGATGCGCTCGGCGTCGGCCAGGTCGTCTGCCCAGGCGCACTTGAAGCCCGGCAGGTCGCGCGACCAGTTGCGCATGTAGACGGCCGTGGCGTCGTAGCCCTGCTCGACCAATAAAGCGCAGGTCAGTGCCGAGTCGACGCCGCCCGAAAGACCGGCATAGACCTTGCCTTTGCTCATGAGTTGTCCCCTTCCTTTGGCGAGACGGGCGCTGCGGGCGTGCCCGGCGCGGCGCCGACGACGTCAAGCCCCACGCGCTCGCCCTCTGCCCGCACGGCCTCGATGATAGCTGTGGCGGCGTAGTCAACCTGTGCCTGCGTCGTGGGGCGGCCCAGCGTCATGCGCAAGCTGCCCGCGGCCACGGCCGCATCCATCCCCATTGCCGCCAGCACATGCGAACTCTTCATCTTAGAGGCCGCACACGCGCTGCCGGTGCCCACGCTCACGCCCTGCCGCTCAAGCAAGATGACCAGGCGACGGGCCTCCAGGCCAGGAAAGCTCACGTGGAGAAGACCGGGAAGCCGCAGCTTGGACGCCCGCGGGCCCGAGACCACCATCCATGGCAGCGCCTCTTGCAGCCGCGCCTGCAGCCTGTCGCGCAGGCCGGCCAGCCGGCGGGCTTCCTCGGCACGCATGGCCTCGGCAAGCTCCAGCGCGGTGGCCATGCCCACGACGCCGGGCACGTTCTCGGTGCCCGAACGCACGCCGCCCTCCTGCCCGCCGCCGTGCACCAGCGGCCGCAGCGCCACGCCGTCTGCCGCCCACAGGGCGCCCACCTGTTTGGGCCCGTAGGCCTTGGCGGCAGACAAGGTGAGAAGGTCGCAGCACAGGTTGCTCACGTTGACCGAGACCTGGCCAAAGCCCTGCGAGGCGTCGACATGAAACCAGATGGGGGCGCTCTCCCCCGCCGCCAGGCGCCGCTCGCGCTCGCGCACCACGGCGCGGCCGATCGCACGCACCGGCTGCAAGCAGCCTACCTCGCCGTTTGCCAGCTCGACGGAGACCAAGGTCGTGGCGGGCGTCAGCGCACGCGCTACCTCGGCGGCGTCCACGCGTCCATCGGGTCCCACGCCCACCAGGGTGTGCGGGCGACCCACGCAGCAGGCAAGCACACTGTCGTGCTCGGCCACGTCGGTCACCACGTGGCCCGTCGTCGCGGCAAAGGCCAGGTTGTTGGCCTCGGTGGCACCTGCCGTGAAGGTCACGTTGGCCGGGCGCGCGCCGATGGCGGCCGCCACCCGCGCGCGAGCGTCCTCGACGGCGCTGCGGGCGCTTCTCGCCAGCGCATAGGGTGCCGACGGGTTGTGGAACTGCTCGGTAAAATAGGGCAGCATCTCCTGCAACACGGCCGGGTCGACCGGCGTGGCCGCCGCGTAGTCCAAGTAGGCCTCGCGGGCGGCACCGGCCTCGCGAGCGGCGCCGAGGTTCTTCTCGGTCATTACTCCCCCTTCCCCGACTCGATAACCAGGTTCTGGAACCGGCCCGAGATGAACTCGTCTGAGTAATTGGTGTCCACCCACTGCTCGAAGGAGTTGCCCGCAGGCACGCCGGCGTCGCGAGCGGTCTTGCGGTTGAAGCAGGCCATGGTCATCCCGATGTCGGCCACCAGGTAGACGGCCACCAGCGTCACAAAGAGCACCTGCCGGCGCGTCGTGGGCATGCCGATCTGGTAGAGCAGGCGCGGCATCACCGCGCGCGCCCAGACCAGGCCCAAAAGCCCCCAGAAAAACAGGAAGCGCCAGGCCACCCATTTAGTAATGTGATCGGGCAGGTGAGAATAGCTCCAGGACGTCGCGTTGAACAGGGTCTCCATGGCCCAGCCGGTGACCTGCTCAAGCCCGCCGCCGATCGCGGCCGAGACCAAAAAGATCGCCACCGCGTCGGCGCCTTTCCTGCGCAGCAGGAAGCACAGGGCCGTGAGCAGCACGGCCCCCGTACCGTACAGCGGCGAGAAGGGCCCCCAGACCAGGCCCACGCGGTTCTCGGTGAGACCGGCCGTGGCCAGCATCCAGATCTCCTCCAACAAAAGGCCCGCCATGCAGCCTACGAAAAAGATGATGATCACCTGGTACCAGCCCAGGTGCATGTGGTCGATGTACTCGTCGACGGCCTCGTTGGAGGCGCGCCAGCGGGCAAAGACGCGGCGCAGGCCCCGGGCGCCCTGGGCGCGAAGGAGCTCGCGTTCAAGGACGTTGTCGGACTCCTCGATGGCCGCCTGGGCGCGCGCGACGTCCTCGGCGTCGAGCCTGCGGCCCTCGCCCAGCCAATCGCAGAAATACATGAGCACGCGCACGAACCCCTGGACCACGGCCAGAAGGAACAGCAGCGAGAGTATCGAGAAAACCATGGAGCCTCCGGTGAAGTTGCACAGATGTCTTAACGATACCCGACTGCGCCGGAATTGGGGGTCGTCAGTATTTTGGCGGGAAAAGTGCGCGCGATTTGGCGCTCGTCAGTACTTTGCGCGGG
>CAVDXJ010000253.1:0-3280 GCA_963612765.1 Oscillospiraceae bacterium | reverse complement strand
GAAGCGGCGACCGCAAGAGTGAGGCCAGCAAAAAGCGCGCGGCGGGCAATGCCGAAGCGGGGCTGGGAATCAACCATGAAGGTGCCTTTCTCTGAGGTTGAGCTATCTTAACGCCAGCTGAGCACCAGGCCCGCCGCCCGATGCCGAAAGGCAACAAATGTAAGGTAATCGGCAACAGTTCTGACGACCATGGGCGCCAGAACATCCCCGTCGGCGACGGCAGACAACACAAAAATGCGCCGCCGGAAGAGGGGATACCGGCGGCGCGGGGCGAGCCCGGTGGCCGCGGGGAGAGGGTCCGCGGTACCCGGCAGTGTTAAACGAAACGAGAAGAGCTAGGCCTCGACCAGGGCCTTGCCAAGCGCCTGGCAAGCCTCGACGGCCTCGTCGTCGGGGGACTCGTTGGCGATAAGGGCATCAACGACCTTGAGGCCACTGGCCTCGGCGTCGTCCTTCCAAGAGTCCATCCACTCGCCGCCGCCCCAACCGTAAGAGCCGAAGAGGGCCACGGGCTTGTCGCCCAAAACGTCCTTGCAGGCGTCCCACACGGGCTCGAACTCGTCGGACTCGAGCTCCTCGGCGCCCATCGCGGGGCAACCAAAGGCCACGGCGTCATATGCAGCCACGTCGTCGGCAGAGAAATCAGAGACCAGGATGGCCTTGGCCTCGGCGCCCTCGGCAGCAGCGCCCTCGACGACGGCGTTAGCCATGGCCTCGGTATTGCCGGTGCCGGTCCAATAGACGACTGCGATGTTCTTGCTCATGTTTGAATCTCCTTCATCTAGGCCCGCGCACAACGAACGCAGGCATAATTAACCGTTATGCTGCGCCAAGCCGCAAAAGCTCGGTCACGGGAACGCCCTGCAGGTAGAGGCGCTTGCAGCGTTTCTCAAGAGCCGTGAGCTCCTCAAAGCGCCGAGCCGCCGTGTCCACGTCGCCGTAGGCACGCCAACGACCAACCGCCTTGGCGCCGCGCCCACCGTCGCGCAGGAAAGCGCGGACGTCCTCGACGGGATAACCCAAGATCAGGCCGATCTCGTGCGGAAAAGCAATGCGTCCCTGGTAGTACTCGCGTAGGCGGCGTACCAGCGAACCCATCAGCGCGCGGGAATCGCTATCGTCCAACCCGCACTCGGCGAGAAACGCGCGGTTTTCCTCGCTGCCTAAAAGCTCGGCCACCCTCTCGGGACGCCACGCCAAAAGCATGAGGCCGTCGGATTTTCTCGCCAGGCCCGCCAGACACACGCCATAGGACGCGAGTTTGGCCGAGTAGACCGCCAACAGCCGGGCAGAAAGGCCACGCTTCTCCTTGGAGCAGCCGGTTGCCTTCCACGCGCGCGGGGTGAAGCCAAAGATGGCCGCGGGTTTCTCGCCCGCCATGACAAGGCCCGCCTGGCACACCAGGGTGCGGACGAACTCGGCCTCAAGGCAGCCCTCAAGGGTACTGGCCTGCGCAGGCTCGCCGAGAAATTCCTCGAGTCCTTGTCCCATCTTCTCCTCCCTTCTCGCTGCCGGAACGTTCTTCTCCGTTGGTTGTTAGCCAAGGGTAACTTGACACGCATTAAAGTACACCATGGTTAACTTCTTCGCAACAAGAAAATTAGTCCTCCCCCCGCACGCAAAACAAAGACGCCGTCGGCCCTGGGAGACCGACGGCGTCACCTTTGCCGCGATGCAGGTGCGGGGAGAGGGTCCGCTTGCTGCCGCTGGCGAAGTCAACAACATGATGCCTGGGTGCGTTGGATCGCGCGGGGGCACGGCCAACCAGATTGCCTTTGGCGTAGAGGGGGTTGCCTTGGGCGCATCGTGTGCTGTTGATAGAATAAGTTCGCCAAGGGTAACTTTTGTGCTAAACCTGAGTGGTCACATAATGCACACATTCAGGTAGGAATTAGAGATGCTTGCGTTTATCAAGGAGAACTTTGGCGCCAAGCGCACCGGCGGCCACGGCGGCTTGGAAATCTTGCGCCACATTGGACCTGGCCTTTTGGTCACCGTAGGCTTCATCGACCCCGGCAACTGGGCATCCAACATGGCGGCTGGCTCGCAGTTTGGCTACGCGCTGCTCTGGGTGGTCACGTTGTCCACGGTCATGCTCATCATCTTGCAGCACAACGCCGCGCACCTGGGAATCGCCGCCGGCATGTGCCTGGCCGAGGCAACCAACCGCTATCTCCCCCGCCCGGCCGCCCATGCGGTTTTGGGCTCGGCGTACCTGGCCTGCGTCGCCACGGCGATGGCCGAGGTCCTGGGCGCAGGCATCGCGTTGCAGATGCTCTTTGACTTGCCGCTGCGCGCGGGCTGCGTCATCGTGGCAGTGGCGTCGCTGGTCATGCTGCTTTCCAGCTCGTACAAGCGCATCGAACGTTGGATCATCGCCTTCGTGAGCATCGTGGGCCTCTCGTTTTTGGCCGAGCTGGCGCTGGTCGACGTCGACTGGGCGCAGGCGGGAGCGGCGTGGGTCGTGCCTTCGGCCCCCGCTGGCTCGGTCGCGATTATCACCAGCGTGTTGGGCGCCGTCGTCATGCCGCACAACCTCTTTTTGCACTCCGAGGTCGTGCAGTCCTCGCACTTCGAGGCACAAGGCGAGAAGGTCGTCGAAAATCGCCTGCGCTACGAGCTGTTTGACACGCTCTTCTCGATGGGCATAGGCTGGGCGATCAACTCGGCCATGGTCATCCTGGCGGCCACGACGTTCTTCTCGCAAGGGGTGGTGATTGATGACCTGGCCGCGGCAGCGGCGACCCTCTCCCCCATCCTGGGGCCCGCCAGCTCGACGATCTTCGCGGTGGCCCTGCTGTTCGCGGGCCTGTCGAGCAGCGTCACGGCGGGCATGGCCGCGGGAACCGTGAGCGCCGGCATGTTCGACGAGGAGTACGACATCCACGATAGGCACTCGTCGGTAGGTGTCGCGTTGGCGTTTCTCGCCGCCGTGGTAGTCTGCTGCTTGGTGCGCGACTCCTTCCAGGGACTGGTCTGGAGCCAGGCCCTCCTAAGCTTGCAGCTACCCATAACGGTCTTTGTCCTGGTAGGGCTCACGAGCTCGCCTAAGGTCATGGGGAAACACGCCAACTCAAAACCCTTGAAAGCGGTTTTGTACCTCATCGCCGTGGCCGTCACGACCCTGGATATCTCTTTATTTTTCTGTTAGTGGTCTGGTTTGCCTCGGGTACACGGGATTAATCAAACGTTGCGACGCGAGCCCCTCCGCCCGAGGCTGTCTTCTGGCGCAGTTCCGCATGAGCCGAAGGCCACTTAATGTGGCCTTCGTGCGAATCAG
>CAVDXJ010000252.1:0-3282 GCA_963612765.1 Oscillospiraceae bacterium | reverse complement strand
TGGCCCTCCGGCGCCACCTCGGCGCTGGCCGCAGCGGATGACGCTGCGAAGCCGGGTAAGTACGGCAGCTATACCTACGTGCAGAACTCCACGAAGGACGCGTTCTTGTCCGAGGAGTACGACGCCTATCGCGACCCGATTGCGTCGAGGCTGCTGGGCGTTGCCGGCAACTTCCACATCACCGCTTTCCAAGAGATGACGATCGCCAGCCACGTCTACGGAAACGTTCTTGCAAAAAAGCTCTCGGGAAGCAACAACTTTGGTTTGGACACCAGGTATGACAACAACTACGGCTACAAGGGCCTAAGCTATATCCAGGACTACCCGAACCCTAACGGCAACGTTGACGGTCACAACGACGGCCTGTTCGTGTTTGGTAGTGGCAACAAAGTCACCGTGGTCGACAACGGCAACCACCTTCAACTCAACAAGGTGCAGTTCAACCAGCCCAATACTCTTATGCAAGACGTTGACACCGCGAGCACGCCGTTTATCGACTTGGATGCCGTGAAGGCCGAGTCGACCAAGATCTCGGACGATCTTGCAAGCGTCGCGAATGTGGGCGCCTCTGTCACGAAAGAGAACGGCAACATCTATATCGATTACGAGGGCGACGCGGGCTGCGCATACGTCACCCTTAAGGCCTCTGAACTTACCGATGGCGCCATGAACGAGCTGTATGTTCGCGGCATGGCGCTTAACGGTGAGTGCTCGGTTGTCATCAATGTCGATATGGACGTCGATACGCTCAACCTCAGTAAGGTCCACGTGCGCCTTCCCAACGGCCAGGACGCCGGCACCGGTGAGACCGACAGCACCGTGGGCTACGTGCTGTTCAACATCAAGAACTCCACCAGTAAGATGACCATCTCGCTCTCCGACCGCGTGCTGGCGAGCGTGCTTGCCCCCAACTCCACCATTAACCTGGGCGGCTCCGCGGCGGGTACCTACATCGCCGATTACGTCAACGTGAAGGCCGAGTCCCACGCGCGCCCCTTCCGTGGCACGCTCAAGCCGGTTCAGACGGGTGTCTCGGTTAATAAGCGGTGGATCGATGCGTATGGCAACGCTGAGTCCGACGATTTTGTGTCGACGCACGACCCCGTGAGCGTCCAGCTCTACAGGAGAAAGAACGGCACCGGCGATTACGAGAAGTACGGCTATCCTGTCGAGCTATCCAACAGCAACAACTGGTCCTACACCTGGGAGGGCCTCACCAAGAAGGACACCCAGGGCGACACCTACGAGTACAAGGTTGTCGAGGTCTCGAGCACCAAAGACTACACCCCGAGCGAGCCGACGCAGAACAACACCGATGGCACCTCCTGGACCATCGCCAACCGCCACATTGCGGTGGGCAAGGCGACCATCAGCAAGGTCTGGGACGACGACAACGACGCCGACCAGATTCGCCCGAGCGAGGTCAAGGTTTCGCTTGTCCGTTCCGTTGACGGCGGCGATCAGGAAACCGTCGCGAGCGATATTGTTCTTAACGCCCAGAACAACTGGTCCTACACCATCGACAATCTCCCCTTGAAGGACGGCGCCGGCAACGAGTACACCTACAGCTTCGTTGAGGCAAAGGTTGAGGGTTATGAGGACCCGGTACTTAAGCTGGCTTCGACCGAGGCCGATGACCACGGCAACACGGCCTGGACCTTTACCCTCACCAACAAGCACGCCCCCATCGCCGAGAAGATCAGCGTCAGTGTCGACAAGACCTGGCTCACCGCGGCGGGCGTCGCCGAGACCGGCGCCCACTCGGGCGTCAAGGCCCAGCTCTATCAGAGCAAGAACGGCGAGGCCGCCGCGGCCTATGGCGACGAGGTCGAGCTTTCTGCCAGCAACAGCTGGACCTACACCTGGAATGACCTGGTGAGGGTTGACGGCTGGGGCAACAAGTATACCTACACCGTGACCGAGGTCGGCGAGACGACCGGCTACAGCATGTCGACCACCAACGACGGCAACAGCTGGCACATCACCAACACGCGCAAGGCCGCGGCTGAGGTTGCGATCGAGAAGAAGTGGCAGGGCGCCGCTGATTCCGAGATTCCGGCCGAGGTCACCTTCGAGCTCTATCGCGGCGTCAACGGCGGCCAGGACGAGTATGTCCAGGACGTCACCGTGAAGAAGTCCGAGGGTTGGAAGGCCGCCGTCACCGGCCTTGCCGCCGCTAACGCCGAGGGTAAGACCTACGGCTACAAGTTTGTCGAGAAGACCGTCGAGGGCTTCTCGTCCACTATCACCAATCTTGAGCCCACGACCGACGCTACCACCGGCAACGTGACCCGGTCCTTCACGGCCACCAACACCAAGACCGAGAAGTCCACCTACACCAATGTGAACGTCACCAAGAAGTGGGAGAACGCGGCAGGGGAGGCCAGCCAGCCCGGCGCCGACGAGGTCAAGGTCCAGCTCTACCGCAGCGCCAACGGCGGAAAGGCCGAGGCCCTCGGTGCTATCGTGACCCTGAGCGGCGCCAACGGCTGGAAGGCCAGCTGGACCAACCTGCTTAAGTACGACGCCGCTACCAAGGCCAACTACACCTATGAGGTTGTGGAGGCCGAGGTCGAGGGCTACGTTGCCACCAACTCCGTGACCTTCAACGAGAAGACCAACACCGCTGAGGTCACCATCACCAACACGGCCAAGGCGACCGTCTCGGTCAAGGTCAACAAGACCTGGGACGACGCCAGCGACGCCGACGGCCTGCGCCCCCAGACGGTCAAGGCCGACGTCATCCAGGCGACGGCCGACGGCGGCGAGTCCAAGACCGTCGCGACCCTTGAGCTTGCCGCTAGCAACAACTGGTCGGCCACCGTCGCCGGCCTGGCCAAGGCTGACGCCAACGGCAACGACTACGTCTACTCTATCAAGGAGTCCGAGGTCCCCGAGGGCTATGCGCCCACCTACTTTGACCCCGTGAAGACCACCGACGGCGACGGCAACTCCGTGTGGACCTTCTCGCTTAAGAACACCCACGAGCAGGCCAAGACCTCCGTCACGGTCACCAAGTACTGGGACGACGCCAACAACCAGGACGGCCTGCGCGACAAGTCCGTGACCGTCAACATCGTGCGCACGCTCGAGGGCTCCGACGAGAAGGAGACCGTCAAGACCGTCGAGCTTTCCGAGGCCAACCAGTGGACCTCCGCCGTCGACGATCTGGCTGCCAACAAGGGCGGCAAGGCCTACACCTACTCGGTCGAGGAGGCCACGGTCCCCGGCGGCTATACCGCCGAGGTCAAGCAGATTGACGGCAAGGACGGCGCCTGGACC
>CAVDXJ010000251.1:0-3288 GCA_963612765.1 Oscillospiraceae bacterium | reverse complement strand
CGGTGTCGAAGAGCTGTCGCTGGCCCTGGAAGAAGCCCTCGACCTGCTCGAGGTCGTCGTTCACGTCGAGCACGTCGTCGTAGGCGCCGGCGATGGCGGGCAGCAGGTCTGCGGGGTCGGTGCCCGCGGCCAAGAGCTTCTTCACAAGGCCTAAGGCAGACTCGACCTCGGCGCGGCCGGGATAGCGGGTCACGCGGTACTCGACGTCAAGCAGGCGTTGGAGGTCGTTGGCGCGCTGGGTCAAGAGCTCGGTCGCGCGGCGGGCAAGGGCGTCTTCCTCGCCGGGCACGTCGCTGACGCCGCAGAGCTCGATCACGGCCTCGCGGGCACGGCCGCGCACACCCTCGCCAACGTGAACACGGCGCTCAACCTGGAGTTTCTTTGCTTCGTTAACCTTCCGTAGGCAGTCGACGAGCTTTGGGCTCCTCGCGTCGAGCGTGGTGCCCGCCAAACGCGCCTTCACGCGCCCCTGTACGATCAGCTCGGCCATGACGGCCGCAATGTCGATCTCGCGCCAGCCAAAAGGTTTGTCGCGGAAGTGCTCAAGGACGGCGGCCATGGTCACGCCGACCTGCAGCCTGGCCTGGCTATCCAGCCATCGATCGACCGCATCGAGGGCGCGGGCATTAGGCTGCTGGCCGGGGATGGCGGCCTCGGTGCCGTTGAGAATGGCGCGCAGCTCGGCGTCGCTGTGGTAGTTGCGGTCCACGTAGCACAGCTTGGGGTAGACGCCCGCGACCAGGCGGCCCAGGCATTCCTCCACAAGTTTGCGGGCCGATTGCGCGCCCGAGGGACGCACGTCCTCGCCGGCCGCGTAGAACGTGCCGCGACGCACGGCCTCCTCGATGAGGGCGCGGGCCCTTTTCTCGAGCTCGGCGCGCTCCTGGTTCTTCCCGCGGATGATGTCCTGCATTGCCTTGGGAAGCGCGGCGGCGTTGACGGTGTTGTAGTAGGCCTCGATGCGTGCGGCCTCGTGCAGGCAATCGTAGTAGTCGACCTCGTCGCAGAGCACGACGATGGCCTCGGGGCCCGCGGTCGAGCGCATGACGAGCGCCGTGCGGTCGAGGGCCGCCTCGTCCGAGAGGACCGTCATCACGCGCAGGGTAAGGCCCGCGGCCTGGTTCACGCGGCTCTCGTCGACCCACTCGCCCACGGGGAAGTTGTTCTCCCCCACTGTGAGCTTGGCTCCGCCAAAGATGTCGCCGTAGAAGACGTCACCTATCTTCTTGGTTATGCACGCCGCGTCGACCTCTATGCGAGAGATCTGGCGAGCGACCTCCTGCTCGTCGTCAGTGAGAAAGACGTACTCCTCGCCGTTGCGGCCCACGTAGTTCTCGTGCACCAGGCGGTCGAGCGAGGCCTGGACCTGCTCGCGCAGCGCCAGGCGGTCGGCGCGGACGTCGTCGCACACGAGGGTGGCCACGTTGCCCACGGTCGTCTTCACGCCGTCCTCCCACTTAAGGAGGAAGAGCAGCTTGAGCACATCCACGTCCTGGGGCTCGAGGCCCTGGCCGCCGTGGGCCGCGGCCTGCGCCGCGCGGTCGACCACGCGGCGGACGTGGCCCTCGAGGAAGGTCTGCAGGGTGTCGTAGAACATCCAGAACGGGACGATGGCGTTCTCGTCCTTGTCCTCGACGCGCTGGGCAGCCTCTTGGAAGCCGCTGAGCATCGAGCGCTCGCCGCTGGAGAGGTGCTTGCCCGAGCTGCCGTGGCGACGGATCTGGCCCATGACGTTTTGCATGAGCTTGAACTGGTAGTTGGCAAAGGGGAAGGTCTGGGCAAAGTCGTCGGCGTCGTCGTAGCCCATGAGGTCGCCCGTGGACTTCTCGAAGGTGAAGAGGTTGCGCAGGATGGCCGCGGTCTCGGCGTACTGGGCGCGAAGAAGACCTGTGGCCTCGGGGTTCTTTGCAAGGACGCGGCGCTTGATGACCTCGTCGGCACTGGAGCTGGAAAGCGAGAGGCGCGTGTTGAAGCGGCCCTGGATCTTAGAGAAGTCGTTGCCCGCGACCTTGACCACCGAGTCGATGTCCTCTTGCGAGGTGACCATGACCCACACGCGGCCGGCGCACTTGGTTCCCAGCTCCTCGACGATGGTCTGCAGGTTGAGCATGAGGTTGACGTCGCCGCCGATGAACTGGCCGATCTCGTCGGCCATGAAGAGCAGGCGGAACTGGCCGCCATGGGCCGCGGCCTGGGCCTCGGCGTAGTCGCGGATCTGGTCGGTGAGGGCCTGGATGGAGAGGTCGGCGCCGTCGGTGCCCGCGAGCCAGCGCTCGGCCTCGTCGCGGCTCATGACGTCGGCCTCCTCCAGCGCGTCGATGACGTCGTCGGAGAAGAAATCGTACTCGGCGCGGGCATCGAGCCAGGGCTCTCCGTTGATTCGCTCGAAGGCGTCGCGGAAGGCCTGGGTGCGCCCGCGGTCGTCGATGAACTTCTCCAGGCGGGCGAGCTTAAGGTCTTCTCCGTAGAAGCCGAGGGCGTCGTAGAACACACGGGCGAAGGTGCGCTTAAGGACGTCCTTGTCCTTCTCGCCCACCGCCTTGTTATCCACGTTGAAGAGGATGGACTGGGTAGGCACCGCGGCGCAGCGAGCCACCTGCGCGGCGACCATGGGGTCGGCGAACTTGCCGTCGAAGTAGTCGAGGGCATGGCGGCCGTTGACCTCACGGTTGGTAAGCAGGTACGAGAGCATCTTGAGGAAGTGCGACTTACCGGAGCCAAAGAAGCCGCTGATCCAAACGCCGATCTTATCGGTGGGGACGTCCAAGGCGCGCTCGTAGGCGCCGTAGAACGAGGTGAAGTGGCCCGAGAGCTCGCGAGTGATCACGTACTCAGAGAGCTCCTGCTCGATGGCCGAGTCGTCTTCCTGAGCGACCTTGACCACGCCGTTGATGTCGCGGTCGATGTCGCGCTCGAACATCTGCTGGATGCGCATGGCGTACCTTTCCCGCCCGAACAAGCCCCGGGCGCAGGGCCTTGGGCGGGTTAGAGAAGGTTGAAGGCGCGGTAATAGTTACCGTCGTTCAAGGTGCCAAAAAGATGCAGCTGGCGGCCGTCGTAGCGGCCGGGATAGAGCAGGACCACGGGGATGTCCTCAAAGATATGCTGCGCGTTCTCGAGAATCGCGTGGGCGCGGACTATGGGGTAGACCTTGCCCACGCCGCCGATGACCAGGACGTCGCGGCCGGGCTCGCGCGGGCCGTAGTCGAGCGCCCGGGCAAAGGCCTCGGGCGTCGCGATCTTCTGCAGGCGGGCGAGAAGCGCATCGGTGCCGCGGCGGGCCTCAAG
>CAVDXJ010000250.1:0-3312 GCA_963612765.1 Oscillospiraceae bacterium | reverse complement strand
AGTCCAAGTCCATCGAGGCCTTGAACGTCACCGTCATCAACAACCCCGGTGGCACCATCGAGGGCTCGGCGCACGTCCAGGACATCGGCTGGATGGACTACACCACGGGCACCGTTGGCACCACCGGCCAGTCCAAACGCGTCGAGGCCGTGAAGTTCCAGCTCACGGGTGCTTTAGCCGAGAAGTACGACGTCTACTACCGCGTCTATTGCCAGGACATCGGCTGGCTGGGCTGGGCCAAGAACGGCGAGGAGGCCGGCACCGAGGGCTACGGCTACCGCACCGAGGCCATCGAGATCAAGCTCGTCTCTAAGGGCGGCGCGGCGCCTGGCTCCACGTTCAACCGCTACTTCAAGAACGGCTCGGCGGTCGTCACGGCCCAGGCCCACGTCCAGGACATCGGCTGGCAGGGCTTCACGGCGAGCACCGCCGGCACCACCGGCCAGTCCAAGGCCATCGAGGCCCTGAACTTCTCCGTTGCGAAAAACCCAGGCGGCTCGGTGCAGTGCTCGGCCCACGTCCAGGACATCGGCTGGCAGAGCTACACCACGGGCACGGCGGGCACCACGGGCAAGGGTAAGCGTATCGAGGCCGTGAAACTCCAGCTCACGGGTGCTTTAGCCGAGAAGTACGATATCTACTACCGCGTCCACTGTCAGGAGTTTGGCTGGATGGGGTGGGCCAAGAACGGCGAGGAGGCCGGTTCTGAGGGCTACGGGTACCGCGTCGAGGCCATCGAGGTGTGCCTGGTGGCCAAGGGTGGCGCCGCGCCCGGCTCGACCGACAACCGCTTTAACAAGAAGGCGGCCGCCGTCTCGGTCCAGGCCCACGTGTCCGACATCGGCTGGCAGGCCTACACCACCGGCGTCGCGGGCACCACGGGCAAGTCCAAGGCCATCGAGGCCCTCAACTTCCAGGTGTCCAACAGCCCCGGCGGCTCCCTTCAGTGTTCTGCGCACGTCCAGGACCTGGGCTGGCAAGGTTACACGTCTGGCATGGCGGGCACGACGGGCAAGTCCAAGCGCCTTGAGGCCCTCAAGATCAAGCTGACCGGCGCCCTGGCCGAGCAATACGACGTCTACTATCGCGTCCACGTTCAGGATTTTGGTTGGCTTGGCTGGGCCAAGAACGGCGAGTCGGCCGGTAGCGAGGGCTACGGCAAGCGCGCCGAGGCCATCGAGGTCCGCCTCGTGGCCAAGGGCGGCTCGGCCCCCGGTTCTACCGCCAACTGCTTCAAGAAGAAGTAAGCGAGAAGAACATCGCGATCGATAGGGGAGGGCGCTGCTGCGGTGCCCTCCCTATTTTTCGGCCGTTCTCTGTGGGTGGCGGGGTGCCTAGCTTGAAAATAAGCCGTTCTCTGTGGCAAATCCAGAGGATAAGGTCTTCTCTGTACAGAGAAGACCTTCTTTTGCAAGGTTCGTGCCGCCAAGGTACAGAGAACGGCTCGTTTTACGTTGTTCCAAGCTGCAATCGCGGAGAGCCACGCGGCATCGACCCGCGCGTGCCCGTCCCGTGCCGCAAAGAAGGGCCGCCCCGGAACTCCCGGTGCGGCCCTTCTCGGTAAATAAAGTGCAGGTCAACAGCTTTACTCGTACGTCACGACCTTGGTGTTGTACGGCACGTTGTCATAGATCCACTTGGCGTTGTTGATGTCCAGGCGCACGCAGCCCATCGAGAGGTTCATGCCAAGTCGCCCGTCCAGCACGTCGAAGGTGTCCTGGTAGTACAAGACGGAGTGGATAAGGTAGTCACCGTAGAACTGCGTGTAGTAATAGCAGGTGTAGCCGTGGCCAAAGCAATAGCCCTTGCCATAGACCTTGTACTCGCCAATGACGGTGGGGGTCAGCGGCTTGCCGGTGGAGCACATCCAGAAGCGAGACCAGCTCCAGTTGCCCTTCGAGCCCCTAAAGACGCCGATACGGTTGAGCGAGGTGTCGACCATGATGAGCCAGTCGGTGTCGCTCGAGTAGTTCTGCGCCATGTAGTACATACGCACCTGGTCGGAGCTCATGGCCGGGACCTTGGGCTTGGTGGTGTAGGAGTTGGCGGTGGAGCCGGGAGCCGCCGAGCCCTTGAGGCGCAGGCACACCTGGACGCCCTCAACGCGCAGGCCGACGGTGGACGTGCCGGCGGCGGCGCCGTTGCAGGTCCAGCCCATCCAGCCGTAATCCTCGGCGTAGACGCGGTACCACACGTCGTAGTAGTTGGCCAACTCGCCGGAAAGCCAGAACTTCACAGCCTCGACGCGACGGGACTGATTGGTGGTGCCGGCGACGCCTCCGTTAGAGGCGGACGACTGCCAGCCGATGTCCTGGACGTGGGCCTGGTAGTTGATCGAGCCGGAAAGGTTGGACGAGACGGACGCCTTCAAGGCCTCAAGGCGCAGGCTGCGGCCCGTGGTGCCCGAGAAGCCGCCGTTGGTGACGTCGCCCTGCCAGCCGATGTTTTGGATATAGGAGCAATAGGTCACGGTGGGCGCCGAAAGGGACGCGGGCGCTTTGGAGCTGGGGCCGGACTGGCCCTTGGCCACAAGGCGGATGCGCACCGCCTCGACGGCGCGGCCAAAGCCGGTGGTGCCGGCCTGCTCGCCGTTCTTGGTCCAGCCGAGCCAACCGATACCGGCGACGTGGACCTGGTAGTAGACGTCGTACTTCTGCGCGGCGGTACCGGCGAGATTGATCTTCACGGCCTGGACCGAGTAACCGCGGCCCGTGGTGCCGGCGACGCCTGCGGTGGCGTTTTGCCAACCGATGTTGGAGACGTGCGCCTGGACCTGGACGGTGGAGCCGTCAAGGCCGTCGCCCATAACGGCGCAGGCCAGGGCCTCAAGGCTAAGGGACTTGCCGGTGGTGCCCAGGGTCAGGTCGCTGCCCGCGTTGGCCGCAGCGGAGTCGAGCCAGCCCTGGCTGGCCACGTGTGCCTGGCCCTGCAGGCGCACGGAGGTGCTGGGCAGGTAGGCGTTGCTGGCGGCCGCGTCCTTTGAGCTGGGCGCCTGGCCGCCCTTGGCTACCAGGACGACCTGCACGGCCTCGGCGCGGTTGGCCACGGCGTCGCAGCCGGCCGTCTCGCCGTTCTTGGTCCAGGCCATCCAGCCGATGCCGCCGGCGTGGACGCGGTAGTAGACGTCGTACTTCTCGGCCAAGTCGCCGGTGAGGCGGACCTGCATGGTCTGGATCGCCGCGTTGCCGGTGACCGAGCTCAGGCGCGTGCCCGCGTCGGCCCAACCGGAAAGGCCGGAGAGGGACGTGGAGACGCGGTACTGGACAGAGCCGCCGACCCAGGTGGCCTGGTCGATGCTCATGGACAGGCCGG
>CAVDXJ010000249.1:0-3319 GCA_963612765.1 Oscillospiraceae bacterium | reverse complement strand
TCTGCATGCAGACCTCGCGGTTCTGGATCTGCGAGCGCTGGTCCTGCGACTGGACAACCGTATTGGTGGGCAGGTGGGTGATGCGCACCGCCGAGTAGGTGGTGTTGACGCACTGGCCGCCAGGGCCCGAGGCGCAGTAGGTATCGATGCGCAGGTCGGACTGCTCGATGTGGATGTCGATGTCGTCGGCCTCGGGGAGAACTGCAACGGTGGCCGTGGAGGTCTGGATGCGGCCCTGGCTCTCGGTCTTGGGAACGCGCTGGACGCGATGGACGCCCGACTCGTACTTCATGACCGAGTAGACCTTGTCGCCGGTCACCTTGAACTCGATGGTCTTGAAGCCACCGGCCTCGGACGGGCTGCTCGACAAGACCTCGACCTTCCAGCCCTTGGTTGCGGCAAAACGCTCGTACATCTTAAAGAGGTCGCCGGCGAAGATGGCCGCCTCGTCGCCACCCGCGGCACCGCGGATCTCGACGATGGTGTCCTTGTCGTCGTTGGGGTCGGCCGGGATCAGCAGGACCTTGATGTCGTCCTCCAGCGCGGGGAGCTTCTCCTCGTTTGCCGAGATGTCCTCCTGCAGCATGGCCTTCTCGTCTGCATCGGAGGCCTCGCGCAGCATCTCCTTGGCGGCGTCGATGTCGTCGAGGGCGCCAAGGTACTCGCGGGCCTTCTCGACAAGCTCGGTCTGGCCGGCGTGCTCTTTGGCCAGGCGAGCGTACTCTTTGGGATCGGACGCTACGGCCGGGTCCATAAGCTTGGCCTCAAGCTCCTTGTAGGCCGCGATGATCTTCTCTAATCTCTCACGCATTTCATAACTCCTGTGCGCTCAATTTGCTCATACGGTCTTAATGATATACCTAAGCCATGGCGTGACCTGCTCTAGAGATACACCCTACGGAGAAAATCCAGCGCTTCTACCAGTGCGGAGGTCTGTTTTCGATTGGTTTGGCGCATGATATAGGCCTCGTAATCTTCGAAAAACGCCTTTGCATCGGCAAGCATCGCCTCTTTGAGGGGTAGCCTGTCGGCATCGGCGAGAAGACCGGCCAACCTTGTTACGTCGGCTCGATGTTTGCGCAAGTTCTTGTCATTGGTACCGTCTGGCACTCCTGCCGCGTACTTGCGGTTGAGATCAACGTGCGCCCGCATTTTGAGCGGGATGATGTGCAGGGCGTCCAACGTGCTCACACCACCAATCATCACGGCACCATCTTTGATGAACTCGTAATACCCGTCATCGAGAATGATTGCCGAGAGGCTAGAAACCGCATCGTCAAACGGCAACGGGGCAACCGCCGAGTCCTCATCGACAAGCTTGAAATCTGGATGACGGGAGAACAGCTCTATTTGTGCAGGGAGGGCAGAGCGATTAGGGCTGCCTACCGGCAGTTGGAAGCGATAGTAGACGCAGCCGCCCTCCCGGCGAGCCCCGGCCTCGTAGCCGCCCTCTATTATGAAGCTCCACAAGTCACGGGCAAAACCGGGCTCCGGTTGGTCAGCCAAAACAACAACGTCCAGGTCTTTAGTAAGACGAAAATCCTGACCCACCTCATCAAACAGCACGCTGCAGGCCGCCCCACCGATTAGGACATAGCTGGCCGCGTGCGCCGACAGAGCGTTGGCAAAAGCATCAAGACCTAAGATGCGCGGCATACGACCTCCTTTAGCTGGTCAATTGCGTCGAGAAGTCGCACATCCTCCGTGTCGCTGTTTTGGAAGCCTATATAAAGATTTAAAGCGTCAACGCAGCTTAAACCAGTCGAAGCGACCGAAACGTCACATGGGGCATCAACGGGATAAGGCCAGATTTCAACCGTCATTGCGCATGTCTCGTACCACTCAACTTCTTGCCAAGAGTCTGCCAAATACACCCTTAACTTCTCGGCGGATTCCCTGCAAAGGGCCACCGCGGGCGTCGATGTGGGGGCTAAATCCGTGAAGTGCGCCAAGGCGCTTTCGCCGGCGAGAAGCGCGCCGGCCTCGCGCAGAACGTCAGCAGGAGGAGCTTCTCGCAAGCGAATCGTTGTCTCGGCAGGGCGGGAGAAGTACGCCGCGAATGCGTCGAGCATTTTGGCTTTCTCGAAACCGGGATTGCGGAGAATTCTCCGGGTTCCCTTGCTCTCTATAAGACTGGGGGCAATAGCCTGGATTTCTGCGAGGTACTTGGTCACGCTTGCCCCACTTTTGCCCGTGAGCCTAGTGAGGTCGCCGGCCGAGCAACCATCCCAGCGGCCCGCGATGAGGTTCAAGACAATACGCTGCGCCTGGGCAGACAGAGGCCTTGGGGCAGGAAGAAGACCTTGAGCAGAAATGACCGCGCCCAAAAACGGCAGGAAAGCATTCTGCTCATCTCGAATGTAGGAAATCCCCGCCGCGGCAAGCGTGTTCATCATCCCGGCACTCATTGCGTCCCAGCAAATGACGACTGGGCGACTGTCCATGCGGGCAAGGGCATTGCTTAGGCCCTTTGACGTCGCAACAGTAGGCGGCTCCTTTGCGATTGCCGCGATAAAGCAAGCCTGGTCGAATTGGCCAAGACAGGCAGCCTTGATATCAAACAAGGTCGAGTAAACACGCGGGACCTTGGCCGCAACAACGCCGCGGCTCGCCTTGAGCTCCAGGCCAAACAGGCGATTTGGTAACACACTAAGTAGCATCCAAGCTCCTATTTTTGTTATTTTATGCCTATTTTAGTTGTATGGTGTAGTCCGAGTGTAATTATACCCAAGATTGAAGACGCCTGAGGTAGGAGCCATTGACCGCTGCGTTCCCGTATTATGGGAAGGCAATCAACGCCTTTATATCGACATCCATCTTTTTAGGAGCTTTGAATGTCTGAAGATATTGATAACGAGAAGAGCGCGCAGGGCGAGACGCTGGAGCGCCCGGCGATGCCCACGACGCCGCTGACGACCGATATCGTGCCTGGTAAAAAGGGTGGCGAGAAGGACACGGGGCGCGGGGGCCTGGCAAGCGCCGTCGAGTTTGTCTCGCAGCACAAGGTCGCGAGCATCGCGTTTTGCGGCTTTTTGGCCTTTGTCGTGGTGTTTCTCGTCATCGCGTTCTTGCGCACCACGGGCGTACCCGATGAGGCAACCATTGTGGCGGACGCCCAGACTCGCGTCGCTGCGCCCGAGGATGGGTCAAACGACTTCTCTACCAGCGATCTTCTCGTCTTTGACAACGTGAAGGTGCGCTCGACCAAGCGAAGCGCGACGGCCATCGACTCATCTGCCGCGCAGTTTGGCGCCTCGGCCTACGCCAGCGCCGACGTCGCGGTGACGTGGAAGAGTTCGTCGATCAAGGCCGTGACCAC
>CAVDXJ010000248.1:0-3319 GCA_963612765.1 Oscillospiraceae bacterium | reverse complement strand
GGCGGGCAAGCTCGACGTCGTAGCCCTGGTACTCGCCGTTCTCGTCGACGTAGCCAAACGGGCTCTTGTCCGAGAAAACGCCGATCACGATCTTGCCGGAGCTCTTGATCTCGTCAAGGCTGCGGTAGCCGGAAGCGGACGAGGTGGAGCTGCTGGACCCGCTGCTGGAGCCGCCGTCGGTGGTGGCGCTGATGCTGCAGCCGCCCAGCACGAGCGAGCCCATGAGGGCTGCGGTGGTAGCGGCGGTTGCGAGGAAGGTCCTACGAGAAATGCTGGATGCCATTTTCTATCTCTCCTTGTGCTTATGCCCCGCGTTTCCGGGGCTCCTTCAATGGCAAAGCCAGTAAAGCACGTAATTCCTAGTAAATCAATAGGAATTAATGTTACAAGTCGAAGACAGGCGGCGAGAAGAGCTCTTGACCTGCGGCTTTATGCTTCGTGCGAGCGCACGGCGTCAAACTCGAAGGTATTAAGGAACTTCTGGGCGCGCTCGGTTTGGGGATGCGAGAAGAACCTCTCGGGGATGTCTTGCTCAACGATGTTACCGCCGTCGAAGAAAAGGACTCGGTCGGCCACGGCGCGGGCGAACTGCATCTCGTGTGTGACGATGACCATGGTCTTGCCCTCTTTGGCCAAATCCAGAATAACGTCCAGGACCTCGCGTACCATCTCGGGGTCAAGGGCGGCCGTGACCTCATCCAGCAGCAGAATCTCGGGCTCCATGGCAAGCGCGCGAGCGATGGCCACGCGCTGCTTCTGCCCGCCCGAGAGCATGCGGGGGTAGCTATCGGCCTTGTCAGCCAGGCCAACGCGCTCGAGTAAGGCGCGTGCCTGGGCCTGGGCCTCGTCGCGCGTCACTCCCTTGGCCTTCATCGGTGCCAAGGTGATGTTGTCCAGGACCTTCATGTGGGGGAATAGGTCATAGCTCTGGAAAACCATGCCCACCTTCTGGCGCAGGGCCACCAGGTCGCGCTTCTCGCCGTTGACGTCGACTCCGGCAACGCGCACGCTGCCGCCCTGGATGGGCTCGAGGGCGTTAAGGCAACGCAGGAACGTGGATTTGCCGCAGCCAGAGGGACCGATGATCACGATGACCTCGCCACGGCTGACGGTGAGCGAGATGTCCTTGAGGATCACCCTCTCGTCGAAGGCCTTGCGCAGGTGCTCGACCTGCAGGAGGGGCTGTGCGTCGGTGTCGGCGGGGGTGTTCTGCACCGCGTTGGGTGCCTGGGTGGCGGTGTCAATGGCCATGAGTTAGTTCCACTTCTTTTGCAGGTGGCCGGCAAGAACGCTGATGGGCCAGCACACGATAAAGTACAGGAGCATGATGGTGCCGTAGATGCCAAACACGGCGTTTGGCGAGGTCATGCGGTTGGCCTCGATAATCTGCTGGCCGACCTTCATCATCTCGATGATGCCGATCATCAGCAAAATCGAAGTCGTTTTGATCATACGGGTGATCAAGTTGATAGCCGCGGGCACCAGGCGGCGCACCGCCTGTGGGATGATGACGTAGCGATAGGCCTGCGCGCGGGTGAGCCCCAGGGCCTCGGCGGTCTCGTACTGGTGGCGCGGGGTGCTGGTCAGGGCGCCGCGTACCAGGTCGCCCATCTCGCCGGTTCCCCAAAATGTGAACACGATGATGGCCGAGAACTCTGCCGAGAGGTTCACGCCCAGCACGCGCGTCGCACCAAAGAAGACGATGTAGAGAAGCGCCAGCTGCGGCATGATGCGAACGATTTCCAGGTAGAGGCGGCTAACAAAGCGCGCCACAGGGTTCTCCCACGTCATGAAGATGCCAAACAAGGTGCCCAAAACCAGCGAGAGCACGATGGCGATGCCGCTGATCTGCACAGCGATCCAGAGGCCTTGCAGCAGGCGCAGGGCGTTGGTGCCCTTGAACAGAACGTCAATCCCCAAAGCTTCCATAGCGCAGCCTCCTCTCGATGACAGAGCCCAAGATGCTCACGGGCACAAGAATGACCAGGTAGAATGCCACAAGCATAAACAGGCATTCTGAGGTGCGGTAGTAGAGGCCCATCAGGTCCTTGGTCACAAACATCAGGTCCATCAAAGAGATGGCCGAGAAAACGCTGGTCTCCTTAAGCAGGAAGATAACGTTGGCGATAAACGAAGGGAAGCTCAGCGTGACGGCCTGCGGCAAGATGACGTAGCGGATGGCCTGCATGTGAGAAAGGCCCAAAGCCAGCGAGCTCTCGCGCTGGATGACGTCGACCGACTCGAGGCCCGAGCGAAACGACTCGGCCATGTAGGCCCCGCCGTGCAGCGCCAGGCCAAGCGCGCCGCAGACTGTGGGCGTGATGGAAAGGCCAAAGCGCGGCAGGCCAAAGTAGATAAAAAACAGTTGGATAAGCAGCGGCGTGTTGCGAAAAATCTCGACGTAAACCCTGCAGATCTGGCGCGCCGCAGGCACGCGCAGATGGACGAGAATGGCCGTCACGAGGCCAATGACCACCGCGCCGATGATGCCCGCCCAGCCAATGCTCAGCGTGAGCAGCGCGGCTTCTTTGTATAGCGGAAGATACTCCGCTATGGCGTTAAAGTCCAAAACAAAACCCTCTCGGTTGATTTCCTCAGCGAGACTATAAACCTAGTCCAAAAGTAGGAATTCGACCGAGAGGGTCTTGTAACACGGATGAAAGGCGCCGGGCGGAGTGCCGCGGGGCCGGGGCGGGCTACTCCTTGTTGGCCTCCTGGGGCTCGGCGGCCGCCCCGTCGGCCTCCTCGGCCATCCCCTCGCGCTCGGCGGCCGCGCGGGCCGACTCGGCAACGAGGTCCTCGTCAACCTGGCCAGGCGCCGTGGCGGGCGTGCTGGCCTCGGCGGGGTGCTCGGCCACGTACTCGTCCCACTTGCCGTCCAGAAGCGCGTCAACCGCCGCGCCCTCAACGGTCTCGCGCTCAAGCAGCACCTCGGCCATGGTGTCCATCTGGTCGCGGCGGGCGCCCAGCACGTCGCGGGCGCGCTCGTGGGCCTCGCGCATGATGCGCTCGACCTCGTCGTCAATGCGCTTGGCCGTCTCGGCCGAGTAGTCGTTCTTCTGCGCGTAGTCGCGGCCCAAGAAGACCTCGTGCTGAGCCTCGCCAAAGACCTGCGTGCCCAGCTCGTCGCTCATGCCGTAGCGGGTGACCATGGTGCGGGCCAGCTTGGTCGCGCGCTCCAGGTCGTTGCTCGCGCCGGTGGTGATGTCGTCGCAAAACAGCTCCTCGGCGGTGCGGCCACCCAGCAGCACGGCGATCTGGTCGAGCATGCCCTCGCGGGTCTCCAAGAAGTGGTCCTCCTCGGGGATCTGCATGGTGT
>CAVDXJ010000247.1:0-3332 GCA_963612765.1 Oscillospiraceae bacterium | reverse complement strand
ACCACGTCGATCCAAAAGATCGCGGGCCTGGCCGCCGAGGAGGGCATCTCGTTCTTCTCCGCCTGTCAGATGGCTATTTGCGAGACGGGCTTGCTCTCGGCTAAGGTGCGCCAGGCCCTGGGCGATTTCTGCGGCGTGATCGAGAGCGGGCGGCACATCTCGGGCGAGTTGGCCCAGGTGGTCGAGGCTATCGTGGACAAGGCGGGTCTCATGCAGGCCCTGGCCGCCGAGCACTCCGTCGAGGCCGATGGCCGCATCGAGAACATCAAAGAATTCCTGGGCGTCGCCGCCGAGTTCGACGAGACGCACGACGACGTGGCCGAGACGCTGGAGTCGCTGGAGCAGCTCAAGGCCGCCGGAGCCCTAGAGGGCGGGGAGGTCCAGGCCGCCGCTGCGCCCGCGCCCGTCGCGGCACCGGCAGCGGCCCTGCGCCCCGACGTGGCGGCCGAGAAGCTCCCGGCCTTCATGGAGTGGCTCGCCCTGCGAAGCGACCTGGACTCTTTGGCCGGCCAGACGCACGCCGTCACGATGATGACGATCCACTCGGCCAAGGGCCTGGAGTTCCCCACGGTCTTTGTCAGCGGTATGGAAGAGGGTGTCTTCCCGCACTCGATGTACGAGTCCGACCCGTCCAACCTTGAGGAAGAGCGCCGCCTGGCCTACGTCGCCATCACGCGCGCCCGCCAGCGCCTGTACCTGACCTTCGCGGCAACGCGTCGCACCTACGGCTCTACCCAGGCCAACCCGCCCAGCCGTTTCTTGGGCGAGATCCCGACCGAGGACTACGAGCGCGTGGGCGTGGGCTCTTCTGGCTTCACCGGCGTAGGCTGGGAGAAGCGCGGCGACCGTCACGGGACCTTTGGCTCGGGTCGCGGCTCTGACGTCTACGGCGGCCACGTCTTTGGCTCGCGCACGCGCTCTACCGGCGGTTCTGCGCAGAGCAGGCCGTCTGCGGGCGCTGGTGCGACTTCGGGTACCTTTGGCTCGCGCCGCGCGAGCGCGGGCTTTGGGCAGCAGCCGGCCGGTTCTTCTCGCCAGCAGCGAGGCTCCTACAGCTACAGCGCGCCGATCGCCCCGCACGCAAAGAGGGCGGAGGAGGCCGCGGCGGCTCCTGCCTCGTCGGGCGCGGACACCTTTGCCAAGGGCGACCGCGTCTCGCACAAGACCTTTGGCCCCGGTATCATCGTGGGCGTCTCGGGAGACACGCTCGAGGTCAGCTTTACCCGCACCGGCAAGACCAAGAAGCTCCTTAAGGGCTTTGCTCCCATCGTCAAGATAGAGGGGTAGGGAAGATGGACGCGTTGCAGATGAGCTTGGCGGCAAACCAGCTGCTTATGAAGGGCATTTATGTGATCGTGGCCGTTGTGGCGGCCCTTATCGTGCAGCGCATCGCGGTCAATGCGTCCAAGAGGTTGCTGGTTGTGGCGGGCGCCCCCAAGGTGTCGATTCTCATCAACATCGTGCGCACGCTCATCTGGGCGTGCGCACTCATGTGCATCCTCGAGCCGGTCTTTGGCATCACGCCCACGTACTTCGTGGCGACCCTGGGCGTGGTGTCCGTGGCGATCTCGCTTGGTTTGCAGGACACGATCTCGAATATCTTCTCGGGTTTGGTCCTTATGGCCGGGCATGTGGTCCGGCCGGGCGACGACATCACGGTCGGCTCGGTCTCGGGCCGCGTGACCGACGTGACGTGGCGAAGCACGTCTGTGCAGGACCGCCACGGCTCGGTCGAGATCATTCCCAACTCGGTCCTTAACAAGACGTCCCTCAAGCGGCTGCATCCCTCGCAGGTGGGCAAGGTCGTCGTCCCGATCGCGGTGGTTCCCGGTGCCGACCTCGACGAGGTCACCCGCCAGATCGTCGAGTTGGCGACCGAGGCCGCCGGAGACCTTCTCAACCCCGACTTCCCGCCCACGGTCCTCATCCTGGGAATGGACGAGTACGGTACCCGGGCCTCCATTGTCCTGCGCGCGGCCACCGGCATCGTGCCCGAGGTGGCCGTCGACAAGGTGCTGCGCGCCATCCAGGGCAAGCCGTGGGTCGCCAGCGCCCTGCCTAGTCGATAGACGTACGCAAACGTTTTAATATTTGATGTCATAAGGAGACCTGTCATGGACCTGATCGCAAGCTTTACCGTGAACCACCTGACGTTGGAGCCGGGCGTTTACGTGTCCCGCGTGGACAAGGACCCCAACACCGGCGCCGTCATCACTACCTTTGACCTGCGCCTTACCGCTCCCAACCGCGAGCCTGTGATGGACACGGCCGCGGTGCATGCCTTGGAGCACTTGGGCGCCACCTTCCTGCGCAGCGTCTCGGATTGGTCCAACCGCGTGGTCTATTTTGGGCCTATGGGTTGCCGTACCGGCTTCTACCTGGTGCTCTTTGGCGAGTACGAGTCAAAGGACGTCGTCGACCTGGTGCGCCGCCTCTTTGAGTTTGCCCGCGACTTCCAGGGCGAGATCCCCGGCGCCAAGCCGGCCGAGTGCGGCAACTGGCATGACGCCGATCTTAACCAGGCACACTGGTGGGCTTCTCGCTATTTAAAGAACACGTTGGACAATATCGACGCCGCCCACATGAGCTATCCGGCCTAAGCTGGGTATATCCAAAGGGTTTGGCAACGCGGCAAAGGAGCGGCAATGAAGACGGGCATCATAGGCGCCATGGCGGTAGAGGTCGCCTCGCTTAAAGAACAGATGGAAGGCGCCCAGGTCACCAAGGTGGCGGGCATGGAGTTTTGCGACGGCACGCTGGGCGACGAGTTGGTCGTCGTGGTGCAGTGCGGCATTGGTAAGGTCAATGCTGGCATGTGCGTGCAGATTTTGGCCGACCGCTTTGGCGTCGACCGCGTGATCAACACCGGCGTGGCGGGGTCGCTGGATGCGCGCTTGGACGTGGGCGACCTGGTTGTCTCGGCCGATTGCGTGATGCACGACTTCGACGTGACGCCCCTGGGCTACGAGCCGGGGCAGGTCCCGGGCCTGGATACCTTGGCCTTCCCAGCAAACGAGGAGATGGTCAAGGCCGTTGTCGACGCAGCTGCCGTGGTCGCGCCCGACATCAAGGTGTTGCCGGGCCGCGTTGTCTCGGGCGACCAGTTCATCTCGACGCAAGAGCAAAAGGATCGTATTCGGGGCACCTTTGGGGGCCTGTGTTGCGAGATGGAGGGCACGGCCATCGCCCAGGCCGCGTGGCTTAACGGCCTTCCCTTTGTGGTGGTGCGCGCCATCTCGGACAAGCCCGGCACCACCGAGCAGGTCGTGGACTACAACACCTTTGAGGCAAAGGCCGCCCAGGACTGCGCCCGCATCGTCAAGCGCATGGTC
>CAVDXJ010000246.1:0-3343 GCA_963612765.1 Oscillospiraceae bacterium | reverse complement strand
CACCAGGATCGTGTCGACAAGGGGCAGCTCCTGGACAATCTCCATGGCGATGGTGCCCTGGCCGGTGGCCACGCAGGTGTCGTTGAAGGGCGGGATGTAGGTGAGGCCGCGCTCCTCGGCCAGCTCGACGGCGCGGGCCTTGGCGTCGTCGAAGACGTCGCCGTACAGGATGACCTCGGCGCCGTAGCCCTTGGTGCGGTTGACCTTGATGAGCGGGGTGGTGGTGGGCATGACCACGATGGAGCGGGCGCCCGCGTGGCTGGCGGCATAGGCGACGCCCTGCGCGTGGTTGCCGGCGCTGGCGGTGATGACGCCGCGGTCCAGCTCTTCCTGCGAGAGCTTCGAGATCTTGTAGTAGGCGCCGCGCAGCTTGTAGGCGCCGGTGCGCTGCATGTTCTCGGGCTTGAGCCACATGCGGTTGCCGGTGGCGGCGCTGAGGTAGGGGCTCTCGATGAGCTTGGTCTCGCGGGTGACCTCCTTGACCTTCTCGCTGGCTTCCTCAAAGGCCTCCAGGGTGAGCATCTCTGTCATCGTCGCGCCGCCTCTTTCGTCTAGGATGTCGTGGTGTTTCTCGAACTTATCCATAGTAAGCGAGTCTGCGCGCGCGTGCCAGGTGGCATCTGGGGAGGTTTTCTGTGCCGCGGGCGGCACTTGGGAGGGTTTTCTGTACAGAAAAGGGTTCAAAGTGCCGCATTTGCCACAGAAAAGCCCTCAAGATGCCACCGGGGTCTCGAAGGTAACGTCGATTGCTTCGAGCGCGCGGTACAGCTCCCGGCGGGCGCGGCGCTGGCGCTCTGCACGCTTGCGGTTGAGCTTTGTTCGGGGAAGCCCCAGGTGGGCGCGGATGTTCTGCATAAGGCCGTCCATGTAATCCAGGTTGTCGTAGTCGCGCTTGTATATCTCGTAGGGCTTGAATCCGGCGGCGAGAAGCTCGTTTCGTCGCTGGGTGTCTCGCCGGGCTGCAGAGGCGTCGTCGTGCCAGGCGCCCATGTAATCCAGGGATACGCCTCCGGTCCCGCCCAGGAACAAAAGGTCGGGTTTTCTCTGTTGCAAAGTGCGGACGTGCTGAGAAATGCGACGCAGCTCAACGGGGTCGTTTAGCACGACCTGCCCCATGTTATAGCCGCCCTTTGTCGTAGGCAGCGTCACGCGCAGATAGAGGCGAGCCTCTTGAGGCGACGCGGCAAGTACTGGGGCCGTGACCAGCGCCTCCTTGGTGCGTCGCGTTCCCCAGGCGTGGCCTAGCGAGGTCAGAAACGCTTCGAGCCGCTGCGGCGTGATGAGCGGGCGTGGGCGCTGTGCGAGGCCCATTTGGGTGCCGGGCCGTATCGCATAAAGCCCAAACAGCTCGGCCAGCAGCAGGTTCATCTCAAGAAAGCTGAGCTTCGAGGACATGAGCGGTGCCAGCAACAGGGGAGAGACGCATCGGACGCCGGGCGCAAGCTCTAGCAGTGCGCCCACCGGCAGTGCGGACGTACACAAGTGCGGGCGTGCACGTTGCGTGGTATGCTCGGCGTCCTTCTCGCATATGATCAGGTCAACGTGGCCGCTTTCGTCAAAGGCTGCGGGAAAACGCGTCGCTAGCTGCGCAAGGTCCTTCTCGGCCGGCATTTTGCTTGGCAGCGTTGTCGAGCGGGCTTCCCGCGCCTTTACCGAGAAGCCCAGCTGGCGAATGATCCGTAACGCGCTGGTATGTGAGATGACGATATCCATGTATCAACTCTACGGCCGCGCGTGCCGGATGCAAGATAAATTCTGGAACCATCTATCACGAATCTGACAGATGTCCGACACGTCAGCGCGTTGCTGCACGTGGCGTCGCGATTCTAAAATGCATCCAAAATGCAGCCGGGCGGTGGAGATTTTGTGTCCCGCGGTCCCGGTGGCAGTTTGAGAGGTTTTCTGCGTCGCCGGCGGCACTTGGGAGGGTTTTCTGTACAGAAAAGGGTCCCAAGTGCCGCACTGGGCACAGAAAAGCTGCTAAACTGCCACCGCCTGCGCAACGCAAAAGGCCCGGGAGCCGTAAAGCTCCCGGGCCTGCCGAGTCATGGTGGAGATAAAGGGATTCGAACCCTCGGCCTCTGCCTTGCGAAGGCAGCGCTCTCCCAGCTGAGCTATATCCCCAAATGCACGAACGCAAACTGCGTCGCACGCGTTGGACATTGTGGCAGCTTTCGCGTGCCATGTCAAGCGCGTGCCCAAATTACCGAGAAGTTCTTCTCGCCGCCTGCGTCGGGCCTCGCGCCTAGTAGCGGCCGCGCAGGGAGTACCAACCCTCGTGCTCGTCGACGGCCAGCGGCACGTCAAAGAGGTCGGTCAAGACCTGGTCGCGCAGCAGCTCCTCCTTGGGGCCGTCGGCAAATACCTGCGAGTCTTTGATGAGAAGGACGCGGCCGATCGTGGGGATGATGTCTTCGGGGTAGTGGGTGACCAGGATGACGCTGCGGCCCTCGGCGGCCAGGGTCGACATGGTTTGGCGCACGTGGTACATGCCCTCGGGGTCAAGGCCGGTGCAGGGCTCGTCAAAGACCAGGACCTGCGGGTCGCGGATGAGCTCGCGGGCCACCAGGACGCGGCGGGCCTGGCCGGTGGAGAGCGTCATGATGTCCTGGTTGGCGATGCCGGCGATGCCCAGGCGGTCCAGGGCGTCCATGGCCGCGGCGCGGTGGGCGTCGGTGACCTGTTCGCGCATGGGCAGGCCCAGGGTGCCAAACAGACCGCCCACGACAACTTCCACGGCGGGGAGGTGAACGCGCACCTGCTCATGCATGGTAGAGCTCACGATTCCCAGCGCACTTTTGATGTCGCTAAGTAGCGGGCGGGCGGCGCCGCGAAAGCGAACGGGAGGCTCTTCTCGCCAGATGGGGAAGATCTCGCGGGTCAAGAGCTGAATGAAGGTCGACTTGCCCGCGCCGTTGGGGCCCAGAAGGGCCACGTGCTCGCCCTCGCGCAGGACAAAGTCGTCGATGTGCAGGATGCAGCGCTCGCCGCGCACCACGCTGGCGTCGTGGATCTGGAACAGGGGAGCGGCGTTGGCCGCAGGGGAAATCTGGCTCATGAACTGGTCTTTCTCTAGCGGAGAGGTGCTCTAAATCTCGTCATCCGGCCTGGCAAGCAGCTCGCCGTAGCGCGCGACCAGGCCGTCTTCCAACGCGCAAAACGCCGGCAGGTAGACGTTAATGATAGCGTCTACCAGGTCACGTGCCTCGTCGGTGTCGTAGATGTGGGTGATCGTGTTGCGGTGGCGCAGCATCGAAAGCCAGGTTTGTTCGTCCAAGAAGTCGTAAAACTTGTACGCAGCTTTGAGGATGTCTCGCGGCGAGCCGGTGGCGGCCGTCGCGTC
>CAVDXJ010000245.1:0-3347 GCA_963612765.1 Oscillospiraceae bacterium | reverse complement strand
GCCCCCGCCCTACTCGGCGGATTTAAGTGCCCCGACCATGTCCACGCGGTCGAGCGAACGATTGGTCATGAGGTTAACCAGAAGGGTGAAGACCAGCGCAAGCACCGCCGAGTAAACATAGCTGGGCCAGGCCACAACCGTGTCAAAGTAGATCGATGGCATCTTAAGCACGTAGGTCAAGCCACGCGTAAGCAAGAAACCCGCAGGCAGGCCACATAGAATGCCGATCAGCGTAAGAATGACCGTTTCCTTATTCACGTATGTGTAGACCTCGGCGCGCTTGAAACCAAGCACCTTGATGGTTGCCAGCTCGCGCTCGCGCTCCGAGATATTGGTGTTTGACAGAGTAAAAACCACGGTGAAGCTCAGGGCCGCAGCCAAGACAATGACCACGTAAACCACGGTGTTTATCAGCGTAAAGGCCGACGAGAAGTCGCGAACGCTCTTGGCCGTGGAGGTCAGGGTCAATAGGCGCGTGTCGCTGGCCAGGCTGTCGGCCAGCTGGATTTGCTCGGCGTCATTGCCTTCCAAGTTGGCGAGAAGGGCGTTGTTCTCGGCGGCTTTTCCAAAGGCGTCTTGGTAGGCGCTTTGGCTCATGAGCATGAAGTTGCCCAGGTAGTTAAGGCAAACGCCCGTGACGGTCACGTCGGCCTCGCGCATGGTGCTGTCCTGCGTATGCAGCGAGTCGCCCACGGCAAAGCCCAGGACCTCCTGCGCGTTCTTGGTGATGACGGCACCCGTATCGCCCAAGGTCAGGGCCCGGCCCTCGGTGTCAACCAGCCCCAGGTAGCGGGACAGGTCGCAGCCGTTAGGCAGGACAAAGAGGGTCACCGACTCCGAAGAGCCGCCGCGACTCACAGTCACGCTGTCGACGTAGAGCTGCTGCGTGGACCTAACTTGGTTGTTTGTATCAAACTCTTGAGCAACGCCGTCCAGGTTGCCAGCGGACGTGACGGCGAGAAGGTCGTAGCGGGCAAAGCCGGCGTCGCCGTACTGGCGATCGGGCAAAGACAGCACCGTGTCGCGAATTCCAAAGCCGCAGACGAGAAGGGCCACGCAGCCCGCGATGCCAAAGACCGTCATGAAGAAGCGTCGCTTATATCGCAGCAGGTTACGGGCGGTGACCTTGTTAAGGAAGCTCAGGCGGCGCCAGATGAAGCCAATGCGCTCCAAGAAGATGCGGCTGCCGGCCTTTGGCGCCTTGGGCCGCATGAGCGAGGCCGGGACCTCTTTAAGCTCCTTAACGCAGGTGCTTGCGGTGGCGCCCACGATGCCCACAGCAAACAGCGCGATGGCCGCGACGGCATAAACTGCATCAAAGTGGAAAGTAAACTGCGGCAGCGCGTACATAGTCGAGAAGATAGTGAAAATGATTGCGGGAAGCACCACAAAGCCCAAGAAGTCGCCAATCACGCAGCCCACCAGGCACGCAATGCTCGCGTAGACCGTGTACTTCGAGAGAATCCGCGCGCGGCTGTATCCCAGGGCCTTGTACAGGCCAATGAGGCCACGCTCTTCCTCGACCATGCGCGTCATGGTGGTAAGGCTGATCAGCACCGCAACCACAAAGAAGATGATGGGCAGCACGGTGCCCAGGACCTCAATGCAGCCGGCGTCGGATTCCACGCTCGCGTAGCTGGGCAGGTCAGAGCGGGTCTGGACGTACCAGGTGGCACCCTCGATTTCCGCGACCTTTGCGCGGGCATCGGCGATCTTAGCCGCGGCCTCGGCGCGGCTCGAGTCCAACGTTGTACGCGCGTCGTCCAGCTCGGACTGGCCGCTGGCTAGATCAGCCTCAGACTGGGCGAGGGTGGCCCAGCCCTGCGCAATCTGCTCGGCGGCGCTGGGGCGATTGGCGTCCAAGGTCTGCTGGGCCTGCGCCAGCGAGTCCCTGGTAGAGGCTATTGTCTGGCGAGCAGACTGGATTTGGGTCAGCTTGGACTCAAGGTCAGCCTTCTGCGCCGTCAACGCTGCGGTCTGCGCGGCCAGCTCCTGGTCGACCTTCTGGGTTGCTTCTTGTTCGGCGGCGTCCGCAGCGGTCGCAAGGGCCTGCTCCTTGGCGGCGGCGAGCTGCTCGGCGCCCGCCTGGGCCTGGGCAAGCTTTTCTCGCAGGGCGGCAAGCGCGGCCTGCTGCTCGGGCGTCAGCTCGCCCGCCTCGGCAGCGGCCTCTAGCTGGGCAATCGATGCCTGCAGGGTCTTAATGGTCTCGTCCAACTCGCTTTCCCGCGTGGCAAACTGCTCTTCCACCGCAGCCTGCGCCGCCGCCCGGGCCTGTGCGACGGCCCCCGCAACAGCCGCATCTCGGCTGTCCTCAATCTGCGCAAGCCCCGCCTCTATCTGAGAAATACCGTTAACGACCTGCGGCTCATTGGCATCCAGCTGCGCCTCGTTCGCGCCGATCTGCGACAAGCCGTCGTCAATCTGAGCCTGGGCGTCCGCCATCTCCTTGTTAGCCAAGGCCTCCTGCAAGGTCAGCTCGTTCTTGCCGTCCTCAAGCTGCGCACGTCCGTCGTCGATCGCGGCCTGCGCATCGTCGATTTCGCGCTGGCCATCGGCTATCTTCTGGTTGGCCGTTGCCTCGGCCTCGGCAATCTTTTGATACGCCTCATCACGAATCGCCCGGCCGCGGGCCTGCTCGCGCTCCTCGCGCACGGCCTCTACCTGCGACGTCACGCGATCGACCAGCTGCGTGTACTCATCCGAGTAGCACAGCGGCGCGTCAGACCCCTCAATGCGCAGGTAAACCGCCGTAAACACGCTGGGGTCCAAAACGTTGTCGCGCGTCACGAAGAACGCGTACTGCGCCGCGCCGCTCGACCTAAACGACATGCTACCCTGCCCCGCGTTGATGTCCTGCGGGTCCAGCACAATCGCGCTAATGGTGTACTCGTGGCGAGAGAAGATCGCAGCGCTGCTCGACGAGTCGATGTCAAAGTCCAGTTCATCGCCGTCGTCGTCCGAAGCCGCCACGTCCGTCTCGCCGCCCGCATCCGCTTCACTCCTAAATGTGAGGGTATCCCCCACGCCAAGGCCCGTCTCATCGGCATAACGGCGGGCCACCGCCACCTGCGTGGCATCCTGCGGCAGCTCGCCCTCAAGCACCAGCGGCTCATTGATCCCGGCCGCAGACAACGCCCGCACCTCGGCCTTCGAAGACCCCGAGCCAACCGTGGTATAGACCGTCTCGGTCCAGCCGCCCTCGGCCGCCTCGACCCCGTCGATCGCGGCCAGCGCGTCCACGTCGTCGTCAACCAGCCCCAGCGTGGACTGCACGCGCACGTCGAAGAGACCCTGCGCGTCAAAGAACTCGTCTGCCGAGTGCCGCAGGTCAACGCAGGCGGCCCGCA
>CAVDXJ010000244.1:0-3373 GCA_963612765.1 Oscillospiraceae bacterium | reverse complement strand
GGGTGGCCGTGGGGACCTCGCGCACGTCGCCGCCATTGAGGGCAACGCGACCCTGGTCAACGTCCCAGAAACGCATAAGCAAGCGACACAGGGTCGACTTGCCCGAGCCCGATCGGCCCTGAACGGCCACGATTTGGCCGGGGTGGACCTCGACGCTCACGTCGTCCAGGATCTTCTCGGTGTCGTAAGAGAACGAGACGCCCTCAGCAGCGATACCGGTGAAGTCGCAGGCGAGATCACCGCTGCCGGGCACTTCCTCTACCTGCGGCTTCTCGTCCAGGATGTCCAGCACGCGGTCGCCGGCTGCCAGCGTGGGCTGCAACGTGGAACCAAGGTTGGCCAGAGCCACAAAGGGGCCGAAAGAGCTAAAGGTCGCCACGGTTGCCAGGACAGCGCCCTGGGCCGTGACAGCCCCGGTGGTGGCCAGGTGAATGCCCGAAAGCATCTGTAGGCACGACAAGACCATAATGGCGCCCGTAGTGGCCGCCTGGCCCTGGGCGGCCGAGCCGCGCAGCTCGCGCTGGGTCTCTACCAGGGCATTGCTCTTGCGGTCGAGCTGGGCCAAGCGCGCGGAACCGGCCCCGTACTGCAGGATCTGGTCCAAGCCGCGCAGACCTTCAAGGACAAAACTCGAGAGGTCGGCCGCCTGGTCGCGCGAGGCGCGGCCGCGCGAACCCGAGGCGCGCGAGATGGCCACCGGTACGACGATGCCCACCAGCGCATAGCTAGCCAAGGCAACCAATGCCAGGTAAACGTGAATGTTGCCGAGAAATGCCGCCATAATGGCCGCCATCGCCACGGCGATGCAGATGGGACTGATCGTGTGGGCATAGAAGACCTCAAGGAGCTCGACATCCGAGGTCAAGGTCGAGATCAGGCTGCCGCGGTCTGCCCCGGCAAGCTTTGCCGGGCACAGGCGACGAAGCGCCGAGAAGACCAGGTCACGGATATGGGCCAAAAGGCGAAAGGCGATGTAGTGGTTGCAGCGCTGCTCGATGTAGTGCAGCACGCCGCGAGCCACGGCCATGGCGGCGAGAACCGCGACGACCGCCGCCAAGTTGACGGCCGTGCCAGAAGCCGAGAAACCCGCGACTGCGATGGCTGCCCAGGAGGCCAGCACGGGAATGCCCGTGGCGCAGCAGAAGCCGGCCACGCCCGTGACCACAGCAATGAACATCCAGCCCGCAAGCGGCTTAGCGATACCCAGCATGCGCCACATGACCTGGGCGTTGGTGCGTTTCTTAGCGGCCATCGCCGGCCTCCTCGCTCTTAGAATCGGCAGGGGTTTCTGGGTCGGTGGGGACCTCGGTGTCGGCGGGGGCCTCGTAGCCGGCGGCCTCCCCCTCCTCGTCCTTCTCGACTTCCACGTGCTTCTCCCCTGCCGCATACGACTCAAGCGAGGCCTGGGTCTCCCACAGCTCGCGGTACGTCTCGCAGGATTCCAGCAGCTCGGCATGGGTGCCAACGCCCGCCACGTTGCCGTGGTTCAGCACGTAGATGCACCCAGCGTCCACGGCGTTTGCCAGGCGGTGGCTGATCAACACGACGGCATGGGTGCGCGCCAGGCGATAGATCGCGGCCATGACGGCTTCCTCGGACTCGACGTCGATGTTGCTCGTTGCCTCGTCAAAGATGTAGACCGGGCTGTTGCGCAGGGTCGCGCGGGCCAAGGCCAGGCGCTGGCGCTGACCACCCGAGAGATTCTGCGCGCCCTCGGTCAGGCGGGTGTCCAAACCATCCTGCTCGCGCAGGAAATCGGCGAGATTGGCCAGCTCAAGAGCGTCCCACAGCTCGTCGTCGGTGGCCGCAGGCGCCGCCATCAGCAGGTTATCCCTCACGGTACCCGCAAACAGGTGGGCGCCCAGGCCAACCGTGGTCACATAGCGCGAAAGCGCGGCACGGTCCACGCTGTCCAGGTCCTTGCCGCCCAGCAACAGCTTGCCCGAGGCCACCGACCAACGGCCGGCAAGCAGGCCCGCGATCGTGGACTTGCCGCTACCCGACTCGCCCACAATGGCCGTCATGCCGCACGAGGGGATGTCCATCTCGACCTTGTTCAACACCTGGCGCTCTGCGGCGTAACCAAACGAAGCGTTACGCAGGGCAAAGTGGTCGCCCGGGCAGGGCTTGACCTGGCGCGCGGGAGGCTCGGGCAGGGCCAGCAGCTTAAAGATCTTCTCGCTTGCCGCAATACCGTTCATGGCAACGTGGAAGAACGAGCCCAGTTGACGCATGGGCAAGAAGAAATCGGCCGATACCAGGATGATGAAGAGACAGCCAATAAGGTCGATCGTGCCCGCAGCCGTGGCAAACAGAGCCACCGCCATGCCGGCCACGGCTCCGCCCAAAGCCACGATGTCCATCACGATGATGGAGTTGAGCTGCATGGACAAGACCTTCATCGTGACTACGCGAAAGCGCTCGGCCTCCTTGTTCATGGCCTGGTGACGGGCCTCGTCGGCCTGGTAGATCTTTAGGGTCGTAAGGCCCTGGAGGTTCTCAAGGAAGGAGTCACCCAGGTTGGCGTACTGGTCCCAGTAGGTGCCCAGGATGCGCTTGGCCACCTTTTGAACCGCCATGATGACCACAGGAATCAAAGGCACGCAGACGAGAAGCACGATCGCGGCGGGCAGGCTGATGGGGGCCACCACAAAGAACAAGGTCACCGGGGCTAAAACCGAGTAGAAGAGCTGCGGAAGGTACTGGCCAAAGTAAGTCTCAAGTTGCTCGCAGCCCTCGACAGAGAGTTGAACGACCTCGGCCGTGGGGACCTGCTCGGTGTAGTTGGGGCCCAAGGCCAGCAGTTTCTCGAAGATGCGGCGACGCAGGGTGCGCTTGACGTCTTGCGAGGCGGCAAAGCTCTCGTGGGCGGCCAGGCGCACCGAGACCACACGGGCCACGATGCCAACAGCCAAAACCCACAACAGGTAGGCGCCCAAGGCGGCGCCGGTGAGCAGTGCCGCCAGTGCCCGGGCGATGACCCAGACCATGCAAACATTGCCAACAAGGCCCACCCACTGCCACGCCACCGTGAGCAGCACGTGGCGCATCGCCTCTGGGACCAGCCCAAGAAGCCGTTTATCCATCATATTGTGTTTCTCCGTATCTGCGCTAAAGCAACAACCAGGGGTAACTCATTTTATGGTAACCCACTTCGTTAACGAGTCGCCAATTTGTCCTCGATGGTGCATTTGCGCTGCTCTGATATACTGTTGCGCCGTGCATAACGCCCGCGCACCGGCGCGGCTGTATCCAAAACAAGGAGCATAAATGAGCAACGAGGGTAAAAAGGTCAAGGTCCACTACGTCGGCACGCTTGACGATGGTTCGAAGTTTGATTCCAGCCGCGACCGCGACCAGCCGCTGGAGTTCA
>CAVDXJ010000243.1:0-3380 GCA_963612765.1 Oscillospiraceae bacterium | reverse complement strand
TGGTCAACTGCAACCCCGAGACCGTCTCGACCGACTACGACACCTCCGACCGCCTGTACTTCGAGCCTTTGACCTTCGAGGACGTCATGAACGTCATCGAGGCCGAGAAGCCCGAGGGCGTCATCGTGACCCTGGGAGGCCAGACCCCCATCAACCTGGCCAAGCGCCTGAAGGCCGCCGGCGTCCCCATCATGGGCACCCAGCCCGAGGCCATCGACCTGGCCGAGGACCGTGACCGCTTTGCGAGCCTGCTCGACCGTCTTGAGATCGCCTACCCGCCCTCGTCTACGGCCGAGACCATCGAGGAGGCCAAGGGCGTTGCTCGCCGCGTTGGCTACCCGCTGCTCGTCCGTCCGAGCTATGTGCTTGGCGGCCGCGGCATGGCCATCGTCTACAACGACGAGGACCTGGTCACCTACATGGGCCGCGCCACGCAGGTCTCGCCTGATCACCCCGTCTACCTTGACGCCTTCCTTGAGGACGCCATCGAGCTCGACGTGGATGCCCTGTGCGACACCAAGGAGTGCTACGTGGGCGCCGTTCTCGAGCACATCGAGGAGTGCGGCATCCACTCCGGCGACTCCGCCTGCTGCTTCCCGCCCTTCTCGCTGTCCGATTCCATCGTGGCCAAGATTCGCGAGACGACCCGTCGCCTGGCGCTTTCCTGCCATATCCGCGGTCTTCTCAATGTGCAGTACGCCGTCCGCGACGAGCAGGTCTTTGTCATCGAGCTTAACCCCCGCGCATCCCGTACCGTGCCCTTCTCGTCCAAGGCCACCGGCGTGTCCCTGGCCAAGTACGCGGCCCGCATCATGAGCGGCGAGGACATCTGCGACCTCAACTTGCCGGCCGAGGACGCCGAGCGCGACCACTTTGCCGTCAAGGAGGCCGTCATGCCGTGGAGCCGCTTCCCCGGCGCCGACGTCACCTTGGGACCCGAGATGAAGTCGACCGGCGAGGTCATGGGCCTGGACGTGTCCTTCCCCAAGGCCTACGCCAAGACCCGCGAGGCCATCGAGTACGACGTTCCCAGCGAGACCGGCTCGGTCTTCGTGTCGGTCTGCGACCGCGACAAGCGCTCCATTGCCCCTGTCGCCATGTCCTTGCGCCACCTGGGCTTTGACCTTATCGCCACGCGCGGCACGGCCAAGACCCTTCAGGCCGCGGGCATCCCTTGCACCGTGGTCAAGCGCATCTCTGAGGGCCACCCCAACGTCGCCGACCTCATGGCCGAGGGCAAGATCAGCTTCTTGATCAACACGCCCAAGGGCAACAGCTCGCGCGGCGACGGCATGCAGCTTCGCAGCGAGGCCGTTTCGCGCGGCATCGACATGGCAACCACCATGTCGGGCGCCGTGGCTCTGGTGCAGGCGATCATCGCGCTTCGCGAAGGACCTTTGGACGTTTATGCGTTGCAGGATCTTCCTCAAGCGTAAGGGCTAAAAGTCTGCTACTATTCATAGGCTGTGCAAAATGCGGGTGTGGTGGAACTGGTAGACACGCTGGATTTAGGTTCCAGTGGGGAGACCCGTGAAGGTTCGAGTCCTTTCACCCGCACCATGCACGCCTATGCATTTTTTCGGCGAGAGAAGCTCGCCGATTCGAAGACACTGGAGGAACGTTGAACATCACCGTTACCGCAGGTGAGACCACGGACAACAAGCTGTCCGCCCAGCTCACCATTCCCGCAGCTGACGTGGACCGCGCCATCGCCAAGGCATACAAGGACGTCGCCAAGAAGTACAACTTCCAGGGCTTCCGCCGTGGCCACGCTCCCCGTCCCGTCATCGACGGCATGATCGGTAAAGAGGCCGTTCTGGCTCAGGCCACCAACGACGCCCTCAACGCCGCCGAGCCTTTGATGCTCGAGGAGCTCAACGTCACCCCCGTCGGTCAGCCCGACTTTGGCACCGAGCCCGCCCTTCTCGTCCAGGGCTCCGATTACGTGATCGACGTGACCATCGAGGTTCGTCCCTCTTGCGAGCTCGAGTCCTACGACGCTCCTGCCGTCAACATGCCTCCCGAGGAGGCCACCGACGCCGAGATCGACTGGCAGATCGACCAGCTTCTCTCTTACCAGGCCTCTTACGAGGACGACGAGGAGGACCGCGAGGTCGTCGAGGGCGACATCGTCTCTGTCGACGTCGAGAACATCGAGGGCGCTGGCCACCTCGAGGGCAAGAACCGCACCCTTCACCTCAACGGCCAGCAGGTCGCTCCTGAGCTTCAGGCCGGCATCGTGGGCATGAAGAAGGGCGAGACCAAAGAGATCGACTGGAAGTGGAGCCACGAGAAGGACGGCGAGACCCACGAGCACGAGTTCAAGGTCAACGTCACCCTCAACTCCATCAAGAAGATCGTGACCCCCGAGCTCACCGACGAGCTGGCCAAGTCCAGCTTTGGTTATGATGACGTCGCCGCCCTGCGCGCCGCCGTCAAGGAGGAGATCGAGGCCGAGAAGAAGACCACGCTTCCTCAGCTCAAGGAGGATCGCGTTGTCGAGGCCATGGGCGCCCAGCTCAAGCTCGACGAGGTCCCCGAGAACTACAAGAACGAGATCTTCAACGAGATCGCCCAGGAGTTCCTGGGTCAGCTTCAGCGCCAGGGTGCTTCCCTGGACATGTACCTCAAGGCCCGCGGCGTCAAGGCCGACGACTTCATCGCCGACCTGCGCGTTCAGGCCGAGGAGCGTGCCCGTCAGTCCCTGGCTCTCGACGCCGTTGCCGCTAAGCTCGGCTTCGAGGCTACCGACGAGGACGTCGAGAACGAGTTCGTTCGCGCCGGCGTCGACAAGGTCAAGGACGCTGTGAAGCAGTGGAAGAACCAGGGCCGCCTCCCGGCCATCCGCGACTCCATCAAGCGCACCAAGGCTCTTGACTGGCTGGTCCAGAACGCTACCGTCACCGTCAAGGACGAGGTCGCCGAGCGCGCCGAGTCCGAGAAGGCTGACGACGCCGAGTAGTCTTCAACTCGCGTAAAGGCTGTTATGTAGATGCCCCAGGTGAGTTTCTCGCCTGGGGCTTCATGTCAAACTAAGGGAGTTACCATGCACCATCCCACAAACATCCCCCTGATTCCCTATGTCGTCGAGCAGACCCCGCGCGGCGAGCGCAGCTACGACATCTATTCTCGCCTGCTCAACGACCGCATCATCTTCCTTGGCGAGGAGGTCACGCGCGACTCCGCCAACCTCGTCATCGCCCAGCTTTTGCACCTCGAGAGCCAGGACCCCGACAAGGACATCTCGCTTTATATCGACTCTCCTGGCGGCGACGTGTACGCTGGCTTGGGCATCATTGACACGATGAACTTCATTAAGCCCGATGTCTCGACCATCTGCGTGGGCATGGCCGCCTCTATGGGCGCCGCCATTCTCGCCT
>CAVDXJ010000242.1:0-3414 GCA_963612765.1 Oscillospiraceae bacterium | reverse complement strand
AGTGGCCGTAGCCGCCCACGATGGCGGCCTCTTCGCGCACGCCGATCTGGCGCATATCGATGCGCACGTGGAACTCACGGGACAGGTCGCGTACCAGCTGGCGGAAGTCCACGCGGTCCTCGGCGGCGAAGTAGCACACGGCCTTCTCGCCGTCGAAGATGAACTCGACGCCCACGGGCTTCATCTCGAGGCCAGAGGCGGCCACCAGGCGGCGGAATGCCGGCATAGCGTCCTCGGAGCGCCGCGCGAGCTTCTCGGCGCGCTCAAGGTCGTAGTCGGTGGCGATCCTCTCGACACGGCGCAGCTCGGCGTCGCCGATGGTCTTTCTCAGTTCGTTATCGTCCACCTCAAAGGCGTCAGAGGTCGCAAGGCCGATCTCGAGGCCGCGCTCGGTGTGGCAGATAACGTGGTCGGCCTCTTGGGCCTGGGTGTCCGCGGCGTCGAACCACAACTCGCGCGTGACATAGGTGAACTTCACCGGGATGACGGTGGGCATTACAGCGCCTCCTTTATGGAAAGCAGCATGACCTCAATGGTCAGCTGGGGTGATACGTTGCGCGCCAGGTTGGCGGCGGCGTCCGAGCAGGCCCTGAGGGCGGCCAGCGCGCCTCGTGCCGTGGTCTGGGCGGCCACGCGGTCGATGACGGCGGCCGCGTCCTCGTTGACAGGGGTCGATGTGACGTTCTCGCAGCGCATGAGCACGTCTCGCAGCAAAGACTCCGTCGCGGCAATAGCCTCCATCATACCCGAACGCTCGCGGGCAGAAAGCTCGCGCTTGTTGGCGCTCTCGACCTCCTTCAAGGCCGACGCGCTTAGGTAATCCTCGGTCTCTTTTAGGGCGTCTTCCTGAGCCTGCTTGACGTCCTTCAAGGGGATCTTCACGGCCTCGAGCAGCTTCGACGCCGCCTTGAGGATATCTGCCGAGTCGTCTTGCGCCAGGCACGACATGGTGTCGACCACTAGGCGGCGCACCTCCTGGCGCGATGTGGAGGCGAGAAACTCCACGGCCCGCGACGGCGTCTGCGTGACGCTTAGGGCGACACGGGCCGCCTGGGAGGTGGCGCCGCAGCTGCGCACCACCGAGTCGATGGCCGCCTGCTCGCCGATGCCCGCGAACAGGACCACCTGGCAACGCGACACGATGGTGGGCAGAACCGAGGCCACCGTGCGGGCACACAGGATGAAGACGACCTTTTGGGGCGGCTCTTCGATGGTCTTGAGCAGGGCGTTTGCCGATTGGGCGCGGAGAAGCTCGGCGCGCTCGACGATGTAGACCTTGGCTTGGGCGCGCATGGGCGCCAGGTGCACGTCGGCGATAAGCGCCCGGATCTGGTCCACGAGGTAGCCCTGGGCAGAGCCCGGCGCAAACCAGTGCACGTCGGGGTGGGTGTGATGAGCCACGCGACGACAGTCATCGCAGGTGCCGTCGCCGCTGTTGGGGCACACGATGCACTTGGCCAGGGCCTCGGCGGCCTCGTGCTTGCCGCTGCCCGGCGCGCCCACAAACAGATAGGCGTGCGAGAGACGGCCCTCGTTGTAGGCGCGGGAAAGAAAGTCGCGGACGCGCGGCTGATCCTGGACGGCCGCCAGAGCCGCAGGCGCGGTTACCGGGGCCATCTAGGCAACCTCGTCTTTACCGAGAAGGTCCTTTACCTGCAAAAACACGCGGACGGCGACTTCGTCCGGCGTGCCTGCGGCGTCAACCGCGCGAACGCGGTCAGGTTCCTCGGTGGCCAGGCGCAGGTAGCCCTCGCGCACGCGGGCCTGGAAGGCGACGCCTTCCGCCTCCATGCGGTCTGCCCCTTCCTGGGTTGCGCGGGCCAGGGCCGCCTGGGTCTCCATGTCGAGCACGACAGTTCGATCGGGGTCCACGCCGCAGCTGCCCAGCGCGTTGGCGCGGCGAATGGTGTCCTCGCCAAGCGAGCGACCCGCGGCCTGGTAGGCGTAGGTGGAGTCGTAGTAGCGGTCGCAGACCACCACGGCGCCGCGGCAAAGCGCGGGCTCGATGACCTCGCGCACCAACTGGGCGCGGCTCGCCTCGAAAAGAAGCAGCTCGCACTCGGGGGTCATCTGGTCGTTTGCGGGGTCAAGCACCAGCGCGCGGATCTTCTCGCTAATGGAGGTGCCGCCCGGCTCGCGCAGGCGAACGACCTCGCGGCCCAGGCCCTCTATCGACGCAGCAAGACGAGCCGCCTGCGTGGATTTGCCGCAGCCGTCCGCCCCCTCGAGCGTGATAAAGACCCCTCGCATGGCACCCGCTTTCCTCTTGCGTCGATTTAGCTTTGCTAGTATAACGCGATTGCCCTTCTCGGCATAAACAGAGGTAGGCGCACCATGCGCTTTACAGAGCTATGAGTAGAGGCCACGCAACCAGGCCAACCGCGTGTTTTGCGACAGGCGATATATCGCGAACGAGGCGGCGATGCTCACGCAAACCGTGAGCACAAACAGCAGGCACGTCTTGCCAATTGGGTAGCCCAGAAGGCCAAATGCCTTGTCGAGAAGAACCATGACCCACCAGTGGATGAAGAAGACGAGCGTGTTCAAGGTCCGCAAGGTCTTGAACGTCTGCGCACGGCCCGGCATGCGACAATTCACCACAACCCAAACGCGCACCAGGTCAAAGGCACCAAAAAGACGTACATGTCCTCCTCAAGCACAAAATCAAGGCGCTTGAGCACCAGGGCCTCGGCAAACATCAGAACATACGAGGCGAGAAACCCGGCCAACGCGGCTTTTCTTGGCAACTTAAAACCGCGATACGCAACAGCCGCGCCCATCGCGACAAAGAGCAGGCCCTCGAACAAACCGTCGCGTGTGGTGAAAATGACCTGTTGGACGGCCTTGAGCGCGGCCCATAACTCGGGCGCGGCCACTCGCAACGGTTTGATAAGACCAAACCAATTTTGCCCCAGGAGACCCACGGCGTACAGGCACAGCGACGCGACAAGGATTTTGTTGAGGCTCACGTGCTTGGACAACAGCCACGAGATGACAACAACGGCAAAGATCAGGGCCGGAAAATACCAAAGGTGCCAGTAACCGCCCACAAACACAACGTCGCGCAGGTAGATAAGCACGCCGTGCGCAAGTCCCTGCGGGTCCACCAAGATGCCCTTGAACTTGAGCGGGAAATACATCAACGCCCACAGAGCATAGAGCCTGGCAAGCTTTGCCACATAACGTTTTGTTCGATCAAGAGAGAAGTCGCCAAGGGGCGTTTTTCTGTAAAGCAAAAAGCCCGACGAGACAAAGAAAAACGGGACGGCAATCCTTGCGAACCAGTTTTGGATGCCGTAGTTAAACAGGCGAAGCAACGAGTTTTGGGTATCCCCAAATGGCAAAACGTGCATAGACACAACAAGTATCGCACATAAAAACTTTGCTAAATCGATAGCGTTGTAGTCTGTCTGT
>CAVDXJ010000241.1:0-3428 GCA_963612765.1 Oscillospiraceae bacterium | reverse complement strand
GACCTCCTGCTCATCGGGCACGACCGAGGCCCCACCCGGCAGGCGCCCTGCGTCGAGTCCTTGGGCGCGTAGATCTCCAACATGATCTTCTCGCTGGTCGGCTTACGGAAGCGATCGGCGATGCCCTGCAGCAAAGACGTGCTCAGGACCGGCTTCACCGTGATCGTCTTGCCCGCCATCGCGGCGACGTCGCCCGCGCTCAGGCCCGACCCCTCTATGAACTCGGCGTCCTCAAGGCCGCTGTAGACCACGATGTCCTCGTGCAGCTTGAATTGCCCCAGCTCAGAGCCCGCGTTTGCGCCAATCCCCTCGAATTCGCCGTACTCGCCCTCGCCGTACTTCTCGTCGGCACCGTCCTTGAAGCCGCCCGGCTCCAGGAAGGCGTTCACGCCGGAGTAGTTCTCGGAGCTGTAAAGGTAAACACCCGAAAGCGCCTGCGACGTGGAAGAAAGCGGCAGGTTGTACTCGGCGTCGGCGGCAAACCAGCTCGTCGCGTCGGCAGCCGTCTTGACGCGGGTGTAGCTGGCATAGGGATCGGCCGCGACGTCGCCCGAGACCTTGACGTGCGCCGAGAAGTACTTCTCGCCGGCGCACACGAAGATGTCGGCCTCGCCACCGGCCACGGCCGTGATAACACCGTCTTGGTCGACGCTTGCCACCGCGTTGCTCGAGGTCACAAAGGCGACCTGGCTCACGATGCCCGCGACGCTCAGCTGGGCCGTCTGACCGGGGGCCAGCGAGAACTCCGTGGCGGACAACGTGGGCGTATCTTGCGAGAAGACCGGCAGGTAATTCTCGTTTGCGTAGTCGATGACCGTCTGGTTGTTTGCCGAGGCGTAAATGACGCACCCGCGAGAGAAGCCGTCGGAGACGCCGCCGCCGGTAACCGAGCAGCTCAGGCCTTTATCCTCGATCGTGGTCACCGTGTCCGGGACGCGCAGCGAGTTGTTGCCGCAGACCTCGCCCGTGGCGTAGCTGCCGATGGTGGTCACGCCGTCGGGGATGGTCACGACGCCGTCGTGGATGGCGGCATCGAGGGCCAGGACAAGCCTGGTGCCGCCGTCGGCCAGGATCTGACCGTCCCTCATCGTAAGGGCACCGCCCTCGACCAGGCTGATGTCCTTCAGGTTGTTGGTGAACGCGAAGGCCGTGGGGTCGAGGCTGGTCAGGCTCGCGGGCAGCTTGACGCTGGTGAGCTGGCTGGCGCTCTGGAATGCCGCCGCGCCGATGGACTCAAGCCCCTCGCGCAAGGTGACGCTGGCCAACGAGCCGCAGTTGGCAAAGGCCTTCTCGCCGATGCTCTTGACGCTGGCGGGCACATCGACGCTCGCGATGGCCGCGCCCGAGAAGCACTCGTCGGGAATCGCCTCGAGGTTGGCCGAGAGGGTCACCGAGGCGGCACGGCAGGTGTCGAAGGCACCCTGCCCCACCTCGCGCACCGAGTCGCCCAGCACGATCTTCTCGATGCCGTTCAGCCCGGCGAATGCGTAGGCCGCGACCTTGGTGACCTGCGCCGGCGTTGAGAAGGTCTTGTCGGCAGCCGCGTAGCCCGCGGGCACGCAGATAAGCTCGGTGCCGTCCTTGGAGTAGACGACGCCGCCCTCGCTCTTGTAGGCCGCGCAGTCCGGGTCGACCTTCACGGACTTCAGGCCCTCGGTCGCGGCCGAGAGGGCGCCGGGCTCCAGGGTCTTGAGGCTTGCGGGCAGCACCAGCTCATAGGTTGCCGACGCCGGCACGGCGGACGCAAACGCGTGGCTGCCGATATACTCGACGCAAGGAAGCGACAGGTCGGCGGCCGTGTTCTGGTTCTGGAACGCGTGCTCCTCGATGCGCTTGGCGGCCGCGAGGTTGAGCGAGGAGAGTTTGCCGGAGCTCGCCTCGAAGGCATAGGCGCCCACAGTCTCGACATGGGAAAGGTCGCAGGCGGCAAGGGCGGGGCAGCCCTCGAAGGCGCGGCGGCCGATCGTCTTGACGGTGGCGGGCATGTCGACCGATGCCAGCACCTTGCAGTCGCGGAAGGTGCGCTCGGGCACCTCGGCCACGCCGGCGCCGATGGTCACGCTCTCAAGCTTGTAGCTGTAGGCGAAAGCGGCCGCGCCCCACTCGGTGACGGTGCCGGGAACGCTGGCCGAGACCAGCGACTGGCAGCCAAAGAAGGCGTAGTCCCCGATTGACGTCACGCCCGCCGGAAGCTCGACCTTTGCCAACGAACCGCAGGTATAGAAGGCGCTGGCGCCCACAGACTGCAGCGTGGACGGGAAGCTCACGCTAGCAAGCGCCGTGCAGTCGTTGAACGCGCGGTCGCCAATGGACGTCACGCCCTCGGGAATGACGACCTCGGTGATCGCGTGGTTGCGCTCAAAGGCGCCGTCCGCGATGCCGGTGACGGGGAGAAGACCCAGCGTGGAGGGTATCTCGACCTTTCCGCCCGCGCCGGTGTAGCCGGTGATGACGGCCGAGCCGGCGACCTGCCGGTACGTGAACTCGGCGCCCACGGCCTGGGCAACAGCCGTGACCTCCACGCCGTTCGCCTCGGTGGCCACGGCCTGCATGGGCACGGCGCCCAGCCCGGCCGTCACTGCCGTCAGGGCAATGGATGCGGCCACAAGGCCGCGGGCAAAGGTCTTCTCGGTAGATGCAAAGCTGCGCGTTGACATGGCGGAGCTCCTTAGATCGCTGAGGGTAACGGGCGTGCTGCCCCAACATTGTAAAGGCCCGCGGGCTCGGCCAGGCCCCGCGCGACAAAATGCCTTACGCCTCGATGCTCTTCTCGCCGCTGGCAGCGCCCCCGTCCGTTTCCCCCGACTTTATGTGGTTGCCAATGATCTCGGACACGTCCAGGATGCTCACGAAGGCCGACGCGTCGACCGAGCCCACGACCTCGCGCAGCTGGCGCATCTCGTACTGGGTGATCACGCAGTAGAGGACCTTCTTGCTGCCGCTGACCATGCCCTCGCCGTCCATGAGCGTGACGGTGCGGCCCATCTGGTCGTAGATTCGCTGGCTGATCTCGCGGCCGTCATCGGTGATGATCAGCGCCGCCTTAGCCTTGTTCATCGAGCTCTCGACCATGTCCAGGACCTTCGACGTAATAAAGTACGTGAGCAGCGAGTACATGGCGCGGTCCAGGCCAAACAGGATACCCGCCACGCCGTAGATCACGATGTTCATGCACAGGACCATCTCGCCCACGGCCAGGTTGGTGCGGCGAGACAAGATGATGGCCATGGCCTCGGTGCCGTCAAGGCAGCCGCCGTTGCGGATCACGATGCCCACGCCCAGGCCCAGGAGCACGCCGCCAAAGCAGACGGCCAACAGGGTCTCTGACGTGGCGTTTGCCCAGCCCGAGAAGAGCTCGACGCACACCGAGAAGACCGCCATGGAGAAGACTGCCTTCACCGTGAAGCTGCGGCCCAGCTTGAGGCCGC
>CAVDXJ010000240.1:0-3432 GCA_963612765.1 Oscillospiraceae bacterium | reverse complement strand
AGCGAGAAGAACGCCAAGCTGGTGCGCGAGTGCGCAAAGCGCCTCAACTACTACCCTAACGGCGCCGCCCAGACCCTCAAGACCTCCCGCTCGTTCAACATCGGCATCGTGTACCAAAACCAGATGGACCACGAGTACTTCTCGCGTATGCTCACCGCCGTTCGCGCCAGCGCCGAGGCAGCCGGTTACGACCTCACCTTCCTTTCTGACAAGGGCGTGTCTGAGTACGGCTACGCTGCCCACGCCATGCGCCGCAACTGCGATGGCGTGCTGGTGTGCAACGGCAACATCGAGCAAGAGGACCTCGAGCGCCTCTCGGTAAGCCCCATGCCCGTGGTTTCCATCGAGCGCGAGTTCAAGGGCCGCACCTCGGTGTGGAGCGACAACGCGGGCAGCATGGGCGAGATCGTGGAGTACGTGGCCGGCATGGGCCACAGCCGCATCGCTTTTGTCCACGGCGAGAAGGGCCTGGTCACTCTGGAGCGTATCGCCGCCTTCAAGGCCGCCTGCGCCGCGCGCGGCATCGAGCTTCCCGCCGAGTACATCTGCGAGTCGCGCTTCCACAGCCCCGAGGGCGCGGGCGAGGCCGTGCGTGCCCTGATGGCTCTGCCCAAGCCTCCCACCTGCATCTTGTTCCCCGACGACATCTCTTACCTGGGCGGCATGGACGAGCTGGTGCGCCAGGGCAAGGCCGTGGGCACAGATATCTCTTGCGTGGGCTACGACGGCATCGTCCTCACCAGCTACATGCGCCCCGAGCTCACCACCTACCAGCAGGACGCCGAGGCCATGGGCCAGGTTGCCATGCAGGAGCTTTTCTCGGCAATCGAGAAGGGCAAGGCATATAAGGCCAGGAAAATCGTGGTGCCTGGCCAGCTTTTGCCCGGCGCCACCGTGGCGCGTCTCGCTTCTTAACCCCTTCTTTTTACTTCCTTTCTTAGAAAGGCAACTTTTCCCTCTGTAACGAAAACGTTTAACCTATCTTCTGGAGGAAACAGATGAACTTCACCACCGAAAGAGCCCGAGAGCAGGTCAAGCCCGCGGCCGACTTCGTGCGCGAGCTGTTTGGCGAGAAGGTCGCCGACGCCGTCTTGGATGCCACCTACCTGGACGCGGCCCGCACCCGCGCCCTGGGCTTCGTTGGCCTGCCTTACGAGGCCCCCATCTGCCAGCACCTTATTGCCAACCGCGACGTGGCCGCCTTTGTGGACGGCCTGGGTGGCTCGGCTGTGCTCTTCCTTGCCGGCGAGGTCGTGACCGCCGAGACCGCAAACGGCCTGGTAGAGGTACCCGGCGCTGTTGTTGCCGCCGTCAAAGAGGCCGTGGTTCGCACCATTGCGGGCGCAGGCATCCTGGGCGCCGACGGCAACTTCTCGCTTGATCTTAAGGCCTACCCCGTGAGCTCCCACTACGGCGTGAACCTGCTGCTGGGCAACCGCGCGGGCTATCCGTACCCCCTGTGCACCACGCCCAAGGGCGCCGTCGACGGCCTGGGCCGCGGCTCCTTCCGCGCCACGGGCGGCGAGCAGGTCCTGGCCACCCGCTTTGTCCTGGACCCCTCGCAAAACGGCGAGCCCGAGAACCGCCAGTTCTACCTCACCGAGGACGGCAAGCAGATCTTCTACTCGGCCGACGTCGAGAACAACGTCGAGTCTGCCTCCTGCACCCACTCGCAGGGCTGGACCCGCATCAACTACGTGACCGAGGACGGCCTGGCCATCGAGCGCACCATCTTCATCCTGCCGCAAAAGCCCGGCATGCCCAGCGCCGTCGAGGCCCAGCGCGTGACCGTCAAGAACCTTGACAGCAACCCTCGTGACCTGCGCATCGTTTTTACCGGCAGCTTTGGCATCGCCGAGCCGGGCACCCTTGCCGGCGACGTCATCTATGCCAACCTGGTCCAGGAGGCCGAGGTCGTCTACGACGGCGAGAAGCCCATGGCCCTGACCCTTTGGGCCAAGCCCTCGGACGAGCGCAACAAGAAGCGCTTTGTGAGCATTCTTAAGGACGGCGAGGGCATGGACGAGTACTGCACCTCTCTTGCCGACTTTGTGGGCGCGAGCACCCTGGCGCACCCCGAGCTGGTGGGCCACCTGCCCAACGCCCTTTCTCGTAAGATGGCTCCTTTCTTCGCCGTAGCGAAAACGTTTAACCTGCAACCGGGCGAAACCGCGATCATCGACGAGTTCGTTGGCATGTCCGGCTCCGATGGCGACGACGTCCCCTTCAACGAGGCCCTGCCCACCCTGGTGGACACCTACCGCGACTCCGCGGCCTTGACCCGCGCCCTGGCAGACGTCCGTCTCTTCTGGGCCCGCTACACCAACTACCTGCAGATGGAGTCGGGCGACAGCAAGTACGACGCCTACATCTCGCACAACCTGCCCTTCCAGGTGCTCTACCAGACCTACGTCTCGCGCGCCTTTGCCTGGACCCAAAAATCCTACCGCGAGATGGGCTTCCGCGAGGTGCAGGACATCTACGCCTCCATGTACTATCTCTCGGCCATGGGCGAGAACGACCTGGTGCGCGACCTTCTCTCTAACTGGGTGCGCCAGGTGTGGGAGATGGGCTACGCCTACCACGACTTCACCTTCAAGGGCAAAGAGCCCGGCGACTGCTCCGACGACCAGTTGTGGCTTGTCCAGGCCGTCTACCGCTACGTCACCATCAGCGGTGACACCGATTTCCTTACCACCGAGTTTTCCATCGCGGGCACCAAGGGCAAGACCCGCACCCTGTGGGAGACCATGAAGGCCGCCCTTACTTACTCCGGCTGCATCAGCGTGGGCAAGCACGGCCTGCCGCTGCTTGACAAGGCCGACTGGAACGACACCCTGCGCCTTGACAAGGTGGTCTACAAGGGGCCCCAGAAAGAGGAGCTTTACCGCAAGCAGCTGGCCGAGAAGGGCCAGGAGTGGGGCGTTGCCTGGGAAAACGAGATGACCGAGTCGGTCATGAACGCCTGCCTGCTCAAGATCGCGGCCGATGAGTTTGCCGAGATGGGCGAGCTTCTCGACGCCTCCTTTGGCACAGACGTGGCCTGGGCTCGCCAGATGAGCGAGCGCGTGGCAAACTCGATGCAAGAAAACGCCTGGAAGACCGACTACTTTGCCCGCTGCCTGATCAACAACGAGCGCGAGGGCGGCTACACCTACCTGGGCTCCACCGGCGACCGCCTGGCCGGCGACGCCGACGCCCCCGGCACCTACTTCCTCAACTCCTACAGCTGGTCGCTGTTGGCCGGCGTCGCCACCGAGGAGCAGATCGCCACGATGCTGGGTGTCGTCGAGACGCGCCTTAAGACCCAGGCCGGCCTCAAGCTCTGCACCCTGGTCGACTTCGATCGCCTGGGCGTGGCCACCGGCACCGCCCTGTACTTCCCCGGCGACCGCGAGAACTCCGGCGTCTTCAAGCACGCGGCCATGATGG
>CAVDXJ010000239.1:0-3447 GCA_963612765.1 Oscillospiraceae bacterium | reverse complement strand
CCTAACGACCTGCCTGGCTACGCCGCCGAGATCGAGCTGCTGCGGGGCCTCGCGGGGTAGGGTGCGGGCTGTCGAATTCGATTGCACCCTCCTGGCGCAAAAAAGTGCGGGAGAGCCCCGGTATAACGTTGTAATAAGGGCGCGCCCGCGCCCCGGGGCCCAAAAAACGGGAGGTAGCAGATGGCGACCCTCAAGGATGTGGCACAGCGTTGCGGAGTCTCTCTTAGCACGGTCTCGATCGTGGCGCGCGGGCTGGGGGATACCCGCAAGATCTCTGGGCAAACGCAGGACCGCGTGCGCGCGGCCATGCGCGAGCTGGGCTACGCGCCCAACGCGGCCGCCCGGTCGCTGCGCGGCGGAACAGGCTGTCAGACCCTGGCCGTGTTTTGGGCCGTCGACCACGGCGAGTCGGCGCTCGGTCGCTTCCTGGGCGGTTTGTATGCCGTCATCGAGAAGCGCCAGCTGGAGTGGGACGTCACCGTGGCGCCCTATCGCGCGGGTAGCCTGTCCGGTATGGCGTCGCTTGCCGGCGCCCCCACCTTTGACCTTGCCATTATTGCCAACCCCGGGGATGTTGACCTGAGGTTTCTCGCCGCTAAGCCGCCCCTTGCGCCCGCGGTGCTGTACGGCGCCCGCCTGGATGGCATGGCGTCGGTCGCGGTCGATGAGGCCGAGGTCGGTCGCCTTGCGGCCCGTCTGGTGGGCGAGTCCGCCGCGGCCCAAAGTGGCGGAGAGGCCCTGTGCCTTGCCGCGCCTGCGTCCTTCTGGGGTGCCCAGGCCCGCGAGCAGGCCTTTATTGACGAATTAGCCGAGAAGGGCCTTCGCGCTCGCCGTGCCTCTCTTACCGAGATAAGCGCCGCCGCCGGCTGCGACGCCGTCTTGTCTCTAGGCGCCTTGGGCGGCTTGTCGTGCGTTTTTGCGCCAGCCGACAACGTGGCGCTGGGCGCCCTGCACGCCCTGCGCACCCGTGGTGCCGACGTGCCCGCCCGGGCGGGCGTGCTTGCCGTTGGCGCAGGCGTGCGCGAGTACGCCGAGCACAGCTTCCCGCCGCTGACCTGCGTCGAGATCCCCGTGGAGCAAATGGCTGCCGACTGCGTGGACCTTCTCCGCGCCCACTCGACAGAAGAAAGGCGCGTCGAGCCCAAGGTGGCCCGCCGCGCCTCGCTGTAAATCCCCGGCTTAGTGCCCTGGGCCGCGCCGCTTGTCTTGCGCCGCCCGGTCGCGCCTAGCCCACCTTGGTCAGGGAGCTGTCGTAGGGCTTGTATTGGGTGCCGCAGACGTCGCAGGTCCACCAATAGGTGCGCCTAAGAATCAAGGGGAAGCGAATCTCGCTCTTTTCGTGGTGCGTGAGCTTGCCGTTGTCCTTCGAGCAGCGGTATTTGCCTACGGCCTCACTGATCTGATCGGCGCTGACGCCGCCGCCTACGCCGCCGTCGACCTCGTTGAGCTGGTCGTCGGTGAGCACGGCTGCCTCGTCCACGGGGTATGCGTCCTGCTTCTTCTCGTCCATGACTGGTCCCTTCCTGCGCACGTCGCGTTGTCTGTTAGGACAGCCTGATTGTACCGCCTTATCACATAGGGGGTGTGACAAAATTCGCGACGGTTCTTATTTGTCCTGCCTAGTCCACGCGGTCGTAGCCGTAGCCGGCGAAGGACCAATCCAGGGCCACGACCTTGCCGGAGTTGTCGTAGGTCAGGTCGTACTCAAACATCTCGGTGTCGCCGACCTTGACGCCAAGGCGGTCGATGGCGGTGAAGTGCCAGGTGCCCGTCTCGCTCTTGCCGTTCTCGGTGTAGGTCAGCGAGCCGTCCTGCATAAGCTCGAGCTTGTCTTCCTTTGACTGAGACTTCCAGGTGGTGTTGACGACCTTGGCCAGCTCGGCGTTGTTGTCGCCGCGCGTGTACCAGGTCTTGGTCACAAAGTCGTAGCAGGTAAACGGGTCGTCGAAGACGATGTCGTACGCAGGGTCGGCCTTGTCGTCGCTCACGATGTGGCCGTCTTTGATCGTGGCGGTGCCGGTCTTGACGGTCTTCTCGCTTCCGTCCTCGTTAAGGAAGACCGGGGTCATGACCGAGTTGTTTTGGAAGTAGAGCGCCGGGGTCTTCTCGCCGTCGACGTACCAGTAATCGGTGTAGGTGATCTTGCCGTCATCAGGGCTGCTGTAGCCGGCCTCGAGCTCTGCGGGGTCGACGTTGGCCGAGCCCTCGCGCGGAGTCGATGTCGCGCTGCCGCCCGAGCCGGTGCTGCCGCCCGAGGTCGACCCGCCCGAGCCGCCGCAGGCCGTGACCGAGCAGCCCAGCACCAGCGCCAATGCGATCGCGGCGCAGGCCTGTCCAACCGAGCGGAACCTCTTGATCGATGCGTCCATGGCGGAGCCTCCTCCCTTTTGCCGCGAGCCTGGCGCCTTGCCGCAGCTCACGGGGCTGTTTGCTTCGCCTTAAAGGGTAGGGGCGCCGACCGCGCCCCGGCAGTCCGCCATGTCCAAACTTCGGCCGCCGTAGCCGCCCGCGCGTCCAAAATCGGGCCGCGAGGGCCTGCAGGGCCGTCGCTCGGGTCTCGCGCCATCAAAACCGTGAGATTTGCACGACCAACCCGAGCTTTTGCAAGTAGCCCTTCAATGACGCGGGGCCGCCAACTGCGCAAACGCAGCTGACAGCCCCGTGGCTACTCGATAAAACCCAATCGGGTCGTGCAAAAACTCCGCATGCCGCTCACCGACCGGTTGACACCGTGTCAACATTTTTCGAAACATCCTGGTAATCTATGAATGTTGTCTCACGCCCGCGTTCAGTGGAGTTGCCCATGGAGCAGTACAAGGTTCTAGAGATCAAAGAGTCGGTCTTTGCCGACAACGACCGCGAGGCCGATCGCCTGCGCGCCGACCTGCGCGCTCGCGGCCAGTACCTGCTCAACCTCATGAGCTCGCCGGGCTCGGGCAAGACCACCACGCTTTCCCGCACCATCGAGGCCCTGGGCCAAGAGATGAAGCTCGCCGTCATGGAGGCCGACATCGACTCGGACGTCGACGCCGCCACGATCGCCAAGCTGGGCGCCAAGACCATCCAGCTCCACACCGGCGGCATGTGCCACTTGGACGCCGGCATGTGCGCGCAGGGCCTCGACGGCCTGGCCGCCAACGACGCCGACCTCATCTTCCTCGAAAACGTGGGCAACCTGGTGTGCCCCGCCGAGTTCGACACCGGCGCCTGCAAGAACGCCTGCATCCTGAGCGTCCCCGAGGGCGACGACAAGCCTTTGAAGTACCCCCTGATGTTCAGCGTCTGCGACGTGGTCCTGGTCAACAAGATCGACGTCGCCCCCTACTTTGACTTTGACCTGGAGAAGTGCCGCGCCAACGTGGCCATGCGCAACCCCAGCGCTCGCGTCATCCCCATCTGCGCCAAGACGGGCGAGGGCATGGACGAGTGGTTCGAGTGGCTGCGCGA
>CAVDXJ010000238.1:0-3448 GCA_963612765.1 Oscillospiraceae bacterium | reverse complement strand
ATCTGGCCGATCTGGCCGCAGAACTGCTTGGTCATGTTGAGGAAGGGCACCACCACGGCGATGGACAAAGACAGGCCCGAGAAGGACAGGTTGGGCGTGCCCAGGGCCAGGAAGATGCCGCCGGCCAGGGCCACGATCACGTAGATGAGGTTGCCCAGGTTCATGAGGATCGGCATCAGGATGTTGGCGTACATATTGGCCTTTTGCGAAACCTCAAAGAGGTGCTCGTTCTTCTCGTCGAAGTCTGCCTCGGCGGCGCGCTCGTGGCAGAAGGCCTTGACGACCTTCTGGCCGCCCATGACCTCCTCGACGTGGCCCTCGACGACGCCCAGCTCGGTCTGCTGCGCGATGAAGAAGCGAGCCGAGTTGGTGCCCAAGAGCTTGGTGAGAAGGGTCATGCAGGTCACGCCCACGACGATGACCAGGCACATCCACACCGAGTAGTACAGCATGATGCAAAAGACGGCCGCAAGGACGATGACGGTCATGAGCAGGTTGGGCAACGACTGGCTGATCATTTGGCGCAGCGTATCGATGTCGTTGGTGTAGTGGCTCATGATGTCGCCGTGCTGGTTGGTGTCGAAGTAGCGGATCGGCAGGTCCTGCATGCGGTTGAACATCTTCTCGCGCAGCTTCTCGAGCGAGCCCTGCGTGATGACGGCCATGCTGCGGTTCCAGAAAAGCGAGCACAAAACGCCGATGCCGTCGATGATGCCCAGCGTAAGCGCCAGCTGGAAGATCTTGGGCTGCGCGGCCGACCAGTCGCCGGACTGCCACGAGTCGTTGATCACCTGCAGGGCGTTCTGCAAAAAGATCGTGCCGATCGAGTTGATGAGGGCGCACGCGATGATGCCCACGGTGACGGCGGGCAGAAGCACGGGATAAAACGAGAAGAGCGTCTTGATGAGACGGCCCAGGGTACCGGGCTGGCGGTTCTTTGCGCGCTCGGCGGTGGTTGCCTTACTCATGCGCCTCGCCTCCTTCCTGCGGGGTGGTGACTGGGGCGATGACCTGCGGCGCGTTGGCCTCGGGCGCGGCGGCGTTGCCGGCCTCGACCGCCGGGGCCGTGGCCTCCTCGGTCATCTTGTTTTGCGAGGTAAAGGTCTCGCGGTAGATCTCGGAGCTTTCAAGCAGCTCGTCGTGGGTGCCTATGGCGCTGATGCGGCCGCCCTCCATCACGATGATGCGATCGGCGTCCTGCACGCTCGAGACGCGCTGGGCGATGATGATCTTGGTGGTGTCGGGCAGGTAGCTGGCAAGACCCGCGCGGATCTTGGCGTCGGTCTTGGTGTCGACGGCGCTCGTCGAGTCGTCCAAAATCAAGACCTTGGGCCTACGCAAGAGGGCGCGCGCGATGCATAGGCGCTGTTTCTGGCCGCCCGAGACGTTGGTGCCGCCCTGCTCGATCCAGGTGTCGTAGCCCTTGGGGAAGCCGTCGACAAACTCGTCGGCGCAGGCCAGGTGAGCCGCCTCGCGCACCTCCTCGTCGGTGGCGTTCTCGTCGCCCCAGCGCAGGTTCTGGGCGATGGTGCCCGAGAACAGGATGTTCTTCTGCAGGACCATGGCCACCTGGTGGCGCAGGGTGTCGAGGTCGTAGTCGCGCACGTCGACGCCGCCCACGCGAACGGTGCCCTCGGTGGCGTCGTAGAGGCGCGCGATGAGGTTGACCAGCGTGGACTTGGCCGAACCGGTGCCGCCCATGATGCCGATCGTCTCGCCGCTCTTGATGTGCAGGTCGATGTCGCTTAAGGCCTGGCGCTTGGCCTTCTTGGAGTACTTGAAGCTCACGTGGTCGAAGTCGATCGAGCCGTCCTTGACCTCGGTCACAGCGGACTCGGGGTTAGAGATGGTGGGGGTCGCCGTCAGGACCTGGTCGATACGGTGGGCCGACTCGTCAGCCATGGTGACCATGACAAAGATCATGGACAGCTGCATGAGGCTCATCAGGATCTGGAAGCCGTAGGTGAAGATCGAAGACATCTGGCCCACGTCAAACGCGGTGCCCTGGCTGGTGATGATCACCTTCGAGCCAATGTAGATGATGGCCACAAAAGCGCCGTTCACGCAGATGTTCATCATGGGGTTGTTGAGTGCGAGGAGCTTCTCGGCGCGGGTGAAGTCGGCGCAGACGTCGCGGGCCGCGACGGCGAACTTCTCCTTCTCGTAGTCCTGGCGCACGAAGCTCTTGACCACGCGCATGCCGCTGACGTTTTCCTCGACCGACTCGTTGAGGGCGTCGTACTTGTGGAAGACGCGGGTGAAGATCGGGCGCACCAGGTGGATGATGTAGAAGAGGCCAAAGCCCAGAATGGGGATGATGACCAGGTAGACCAGGGCAACCGAGCCGCCCATGATGAAGGCCATCGTGAAGGCGAAGATCAGCACCAACGGGGCGCGCACGGCGATGCGGATGAGCATCATGAACGCCTGCTGGACGTTGGTGATGTCGGTCGTGAGGCGCGTTACCAGCGACGAGCTGGAGAACGTGTCGATGTTCTCAAACGAGAACGTCTGGATCTTGTAGAACAGGTCGCGGCGCAGGTTCTTGGCAAAGCCGCAGCTGGCGTAGCTGCAGGTGACGCCGGCCGCGGCGCCAAAGGCCAGCGAGACCAGCGCGAGCAGTACCAACAGGCCCGAGGTGGGCAGGATCTGCGAGACGGTGGCGCCCAGTTTGATGGTGTCGATGAGGTCGGCGGTGACGAAGGGGATCGTCATCTCGCAGGCGACCTCGCCAAGTACCAGCAGCGGGGTGGCGATGGTGTACTTGCTGTACTCGCGGGCGGAGTGGGAGAGGCGCCGCATGATGGCGCCGTAGTCGATCTTCTCGGCAGACTTGTTTAGTTCTTGCTGCACGAACAGTCCTCCTTGTCCAAAAGCTCTTTTTCTCTCCAGTGGTTAAAGATGTTGTCTAATGTGGCGAGAAGCTCGCGTTTCTCGTCGGGCGACATGAACTCGAGCGCGTGGTCGCAGAAGTCTTGCTCCTCGTTTTGCATTTCGCGGGCAAGCTCGGTGCCGCGGGCGGTGAGGTCGATCTCTACCTGGCGCTTGTCGGTGGCTGAGCGGTTGCGTTCGACCAGGCCCTCGCGTTCGAGCTTTCCCAGCACCTCGCACAGCGACGCCGGCGAGATGTGGATCTCGCTTTGCAGGTCTTTTTGCGTGATCCGGCCGCCCTTGATGTAGAGCACCTTAAGGACATGGCGCTTGCCGCCCAGGCCTCCGCGGTAGACAAACATGTAGTGGCCAAAGTAGCCAAACAGGTTCAAGATCTGCTGGTCAACGCTTTCTGTGGCGCGGATTTGCGCGAGCTTCTCATCGGTGATTCTCACCTTTTACCACCTCCCCTCAAAGTGGTCGCTCATTTTTTGTCTTTGGTAGGTTATGCCCCTGCGAAGCAAATCTCAAGGTACCTAACGATTATTTATAAGGTACCGAATAATCTTCACATTCG
>CAVDXJ010000237.1:0-3462 GCA_963612765.1 Oscillospiraceae bacterium | reverse complement strand
CCGCCCATCGCCTTTGCGATGCCCCACAAAACGCCGCCGCCTACGATGAAGGGGATCATGTAGGAAATGCCGGTGAGAACCGCGTCCCAAGCTTGGCGGGCCGGGCTCTTCTTCTTGGCGTTCTTACGCTTAATCTCTGCCATTACTCAATCGCCTCCAGTACCTCGTCGACGACTCCGAGAGCGGTCTCGAGAGTCATCACTTCATTGGTCTTGCAGCTGAGGGTGGGGATGGGCTCAAAGCGATCCCCCTGCTTAATCTTGACGTCGGCCGCGATAATCGCCGCGTCTGCGCGAGCGATGTCCTCGTCGGTGATGACGTTCTCGGCGCCGGTCGCGCCCTGGGTCTCGATCTTGGCCTCGCACCCGCGGGCCTCGATCGCCTTCGTGAGGGACTCTGCGGCCATGAACGTGTGGGCAATGCCGATCTGGCAGGCCGTGACGCCAACAATAAACTTCTTTGCCATGTTGTCCTCCTCTCCTTACCTTTCCTTTGTTTTGGGTTTGCTTGAGACCCCCGCGCAATTCCCGTCCGCATGGGGGCTTCGTTGGCAGCATCATATTTCCTCCATTTCGCAAGGTTGGTGAGAAGTCCGATTTTCAACGTCGCAACACATTTCCTTCACTTTTTGTTCTTCTCACGTTCGTGTATTTAGGAACTAATGGCCGTATTTAAGGATTATTTCGGTATTCTCTCCATACTTCCTACATATTTGGGGCCGGCGACCGCTTGTCGCGCACCTGAATTGGCTATGATTTGTGGCAACGAGAACAGCCTGCCTTCGCAAGGCTTATAGAGAGGGGTCGACATGGCACAGCAAAGCGGGTCCGCCAACGCCCAGGCGCTTTCGATCAACAACAACGTCTTCATGCTGTTTGGCTACATGTTCATGGGGCTATGCCTGTTTGCGGGCGCGATTCTGGTCCTCACGCAGCCCCTCCCCTTTGCCGAGAACCCCACCGTCATGAAGGTGGGCATGGGCTGGATCATGCTGCCCGTCTCGGCCTACATCATTGGGTCCAACGTGGTGAAATTCGCCAAGCGCCGCAACGCGATTGTGGTGGACGAGCTCGGCATCACCGACAACTCTGACTCGATGGGCAGCGGCTTTACCCCTTGGGATCAAATCTCTGAGGTCTTCCTGCTTAAGCTCAAGGACGATACCTATCTGTGCGCCGTGCCCACTAACTACGACGAGTGGGTAAAGACGCGCAACCGCAGGCAGGCTCGCCTAGCGCAGGCCAACATGGACATGGGTTTCGCGCCGATCCGCATCCAGTTCAAGAAGGCAACCGACCGCTACATTGCCCAGGACGGCCTCAACGCGGTCAAGCGTTTTCATCCCGAGAAGGTCACGCGCGTACGTAAGCCTAAGTATTAGGGGCGGTTTGGCGGGAAAACGGACCGGACCGGTCTTCTCACCGTCTGCGATTTTGGAGTTAGCTCGTTATGCTCGACGTCATTTTGAAGGTCTCGTCTTTTGTCATCACGATTCTTATCGGCGTGGCTGCGGGGCACAGCGGAAAGTTTGGCGACGGGGCCGATCGCCTGATCTCCAAAATCGTCTTTAACCTCACGCTGCCGTGCGCGATTATTCGCGCCTTCGAGGGTTCGGAGCTTGACCGGTCGCTTTTGGGCCTTATTGTGGTGGGATTTCTCGCCAACGCGGTACCGTTTTTCTTGTCGCTGACCGTCTACCGCAACAAGCCGCGCGAGGAACGCATCATCCAGCAGGCCAACGTGGCCGGGTACAACATCGGCTGCTTTGCTTTGGCTTTTGTGCAGGCGTTCTTTCCCGCCTCGGCCGCAGTGGCCACGTGTCTGTTTGACGCGGGCAACTCGCTGATGTGCACGGGCGGCGTGTGGGCCCTTATCCGCGCGTTTGTTCTTGGCACCGACTACCAGTGCTTTAAAGACAAAGCGCGCGTATTTTGCCGCTCGCTTTTGTCTTCGGTCTCGTTTGATTGCTACATCGTCTTGATCTTGCTGGGGCTGTTTGGGCTGCGCATCCCTTCGTCTGTACTGGTGCTTATCGACCCCATTGCCAACGCCAACTCGTTTTTGGCCATGTTCATGGTGGGGCTCATGATCAGCTTTAGCGTCGACAAGGCCAAGCTCAAGCAGCTATTGCGGCTTTTGGGCTGGCGCTGGGGCTTTGCCGTGATTTTGTCTTCTCTCGCCTTGTTTGTCCTGCCTTTTGATACGCCCATCCGGCAAGTTGTTGCCGTTCTCGCCTGGGCCCCCGCCCCATCGATGGGACCCGTTTATACTTTATGGGCAGGCGCCGACAAGGGGCTTGCCGGGATGGCAAACGCGATCTCGATTCTTGTCGGCGTCGTGATTATGACCGCGCTTGTTCTTGCCATGGGGGTTTAACTCACATGAACATCCTCTGCTTTGGCGAGCCGCTTATCAGGCTTGCGACCGTTGCCCACGAGCGTCTTGACGATGCGCACACGCTGGAGATTTCCTACAGCGGCGCCGAGCCCGTGGTTGCCATCACGCTGTCGCAGTTTGGCGAGCAGGTGGCGTTTGCGGGGAAGTTGTCGCGCAACCGGTTGGGGTCCAACGCGCTCATGAGCCTTTCTCGCTATGGAGTGGACACGTCGCGCGTCATTCGCACCGACGACCGCATGGGGCTGTATTACAGCGAGCGCGGCCGTTCGATCAGACCCACGGTCGTCACGTACGACCGCTCGGGCACGGCTATGGCAAACGCCAAGCGCGACGACTTTAACTGGGACCGTATGCTCAACGGCATCGAGGTGTTATTCTTCTCGGGCGTCGTACCTGCGATTTCTGACGAAATGTTTGACGCGATCTGCGACGGGCTTAAGGCCTGCCGGGGGCGCGGGATTCGCGTGGTCATGGACCTCAACTATCGCGAGACCATGTGGGACCGCAGCCTGGCGACCGCGCGCGTGCATAAACTTTTGAAATACGTAGACCTGCTTGTGGCGTCGGAAGACGACATCATCAAAATAGAGGGCGTCTCGCTGGATGAGCGCGAGGTGTTTGACCACTGCCTGAGCTGGGCGCGCGGGATCGTGATGGATTTTCCGGTGCAAAGCTGCTGCTTTGTGGTGCGCCAAATCGACCGTTACGACGTCGCCCGCATTCGCGGCGGCATGATCACGCGCGAGGACTCGTACTTGTCGCTGCCCCAGCAGGTCTCGCTGTCCGACATGTCGAGCTGCGGCAGCGTTTTCTCGGCGGCGCTGGTGCACGGGCTGTGCACCAAGTGGGAGCCGCAGTTTTGCATCGACTTTGCCACGATGACCTCGGCGTATAAGGCCACGGTGGCCGGCGACCTGTGCTTTGCGACCGAGACCGAGATCGCGAGCCTTCTGGCGACGGGCGTCAAACCGAGCATCAGGCAGTAGGGAGCGAAGGGCACTATGGCGATGGCGGCTTTGAACAACATGGTTGAACTGGAGTGCGATTGCAACTGCATGGCCAACG
>CAVDXJ010000236.1:0-3496 GCA_963612765.1 Oscillospiraceae bacterium | reverse complement strand
CAAGATCGTGATTCCGCAGGCCCTGCGCTCGACCGTGCTTCCCATGACCAACCTCTTCATCGCCGTCATGCTCACGACGGCCCTGGGCTCGCAGGTCCCCATGAGCCCGCAGGAGCTCACCGGTGTCGTGTCCTACATCAACACGCGCGAGTCGGCCGGTATCCTCACCTTTGCGCTTTCTGCCTGCGGCTACATCGGCACGGCTTTGGTCGCCGGCTTCATTGGCAACAGAATCGACGAGAAGGTCAGGGTGGTTCGATGAGCGCTCACGTCACTTCCATGCGCGACGCCCTCTACGAGGTGCCCGGTCCCAAGACCAAGAAGAAGATGCTGGTGGGAACCATCGTCTCTCTTCTCGCCGTCGTCGCGCTCTTTGCTTGGATCGTCTACCGTTTTTGGCTGAAGGGGCAGCTGTCCTACCGTTACTGGAAGGTCTTTAGCTGGAGGACCACCTGGGCCTATCTGGGGCAGGGCCTTGTGGGCACCTTCGAGGTTGCCCTCACCGCCGGCGCCATCGCGCTTGTCTTGGGCATGGTCTTGATGTTGGGGCGCACTTCTCGGCTCAAGGTTCTGCGCGGCATCTGCGCGGTGATCACCAACTTCTTCCGCGGCGTGCCCAGCCTGCTGTTCATCTACGCGTTCTTCTTTGTCATTCCCTCGATGGGCCTTAAGATGAGCTCGTTTTGGATGCTGACCATCCCCATCGCGCTTGCTGCCTCGGGCGTTTTGGCCGAGGTCTTTCGAGCGGGTGTCAACGCGGTTCCGCGCGGCCAGACCGAGGCGGGCCTGTCCATCGGTCTTTCTCCGTGGAAGGTCAAGCAGAAGATCGTTTTGCCCCAGGCTATTCGCTTCGTCATCCCGTCGCTCATTAGCCAGCTGGTCGTCGTTGTCAAGGATACGGCCCTGGCCTACGTGGTCACCTATCCCGACCTCATGCAAAACGCCCAGGTCCTGCGCACCAACTACGACGCGCTTATCCCTACCTACCTGGTGGTGGCCGTCATTTACATTCTGATCAACTACGCGATCAACAAGGTCTCGGTCTACGTCTCGCACCGTACCGGCGCCAAGATCATCCGCTAGCCCGCGCAACCCTTTGATTGGAGAACCATGAGCGACGCTTCCGCTTCTACCTCAACCGACGCCAAGCCCATCATCGAGCTGCGCCACGTTGACAAGCACTATGGCGACCTGCACGTGCTTAAGGACATCAACCTTTCTGTGGACCGCGGCGAGGTCGTGGTCGTGATCGGGCCTTCCGGCTCGGGCAAGTCCACGATGTGCCGCACCATCAACCGTTTGGAGACCATCGACTCGGGCGAGATCTTGATCGAGGGCCGGCCCCTTCCGCAAGAGGGCGCCGAGCTTACCCGCATGCGCGCCGAGCTGGGCATGGTGTTCCAGAGCTTCAACCTCTTTGCGCACCTTACCATTCTTGAGAACGTGACCCTTGGTCCCATCGAGGTCCTGGGCATGAAGAAGGCCGAGGCCGAGAAGGTCGCCATGGACCTTCTTGCCCGCGTTGGCGTGGCCGAGCAGGCCAAGAAGGTGCCGGCCCAGCTCTCGGGCGGCCAGCAGCAGCGCGTGGCCATTGCCCGCTCGCTTGCCATGAATCCCAAGGCCATGCTCTTTGACGAGCCCACGAGCGCCCTTGATCCCGAGATGATCAACGAGGTCCTGGACGTCATGGTGAGGCTGGCCAAGAACGGCATGACCATGATCGTGGTCACCCACGAGATGAACTTCGCCCGCCGCGTGGCCGACCGCGTGATCTTCATGGCCGACGGTCAGATCGTCGAGACCGGCACGCCCGACGAGTTCTTCGATAACCCCAAGACCGATCGTGCCCGCGACTTCCTTAACTCCATCAAGGGTCATTAGTGGTATAACTGGTTCGCTTTTTATCTGTTAGGCCTAGAGGAGTTCCCGATTTATGCCACATGCTTGTACTGACCGACCGCTGATTTTTGTCGCCCCGCGCTTTGAGCCGGGCAAGATTTACCGAGACGAGCAGCTCTCGCCCAACGAAGCCACCACCAAGTGCTATGTTGACGCCATTTTGGCGGCCGGGGGCCTGCCGGTGATGATGAACCTCTCGACCGACCCCGAGGTCATCCGTGACTACGTCGAGCGTGCCGACGGCATTTGCCTGCCCGGCGGCCCTGACGTCAACCCCACCTGCTGGGGCGACGAAAGCTTCCACGAGGGTTGCACTTTTTGCCCCGAGCGCGATGCCTTTGAGCTGCCCCTCCTTCGTCTTGCGGTCGAGCTGGACAAGCCCCTTCTCACCATCTGCCGCGGCACGCAGGCGTTGAACGTTGCCATGGGCGGCACGCTCAACATGGACGTGCCTTCCATTCCCAGGACGCCGGGCGCCACGGTGCACGATCACGCCAACTCGCTGCACGAGGTGAGCCACGCGATTGATGTTGAGCCGGGTTCTCTTTTGGCCAAGTCCTGCGGGGGAGTGCTTCACTACGACGTTAACTCCGCGCACCACTGCTGCGTGGAGGAGCTTGCGCCGGGCTTTGTCCTGACGGCGCACTCCGACGACGGCATCCCCGAGTGCATCGAGCGCCCCGGTTCGCGCTTCTTGCTGGGCCTGCAGTGGCACCCGGAGTACACCTGGTACTACTCCGAGCCCGACATGAGCATCTGGCGCGCCTTCGTCGACGCCTGCCGGTAGAAACAGCGCCCCGTAGGAAGCTTCCTGGCTACCTGCGGGGCGTTCAAATTCAAAGAATGCGATATTGGGAATCCGGTTTGCTGTTCGCCGGCTTAGCACAGGTTTCGAGCATTTGCTAACTGGGCTTTTGTACTCGAAAACCGCTCTAGGACGGCTAAATACAAAGACGGCTTCCCAATATCGTGTTTTTTACTAGAACGGGCGCATGTTAAACGCGTAGATACACTTTTCACCGGGGGCAAGCACGATGGTGTCGCGCTTCTCCTCAAAGATGCCGGACTCGTCCAGGCAGTCGGCGCAACCGTGCCAGGGCTCGATAGCCACAAACGGGGCCTCGCTCGATGCGGTCCAAACGCCCAGGTAGTCGAACCCGGGGAAGGCGACCTCGACGCCGTGACCGCTCTTGGTGCCCATCAGCGTCACGGTGTCACTCGGTACGTCCTTGAACACGATGGTGAGAAGTTCGTCGATCTTCTCGTGCGAGAGCGTCCAGCTGTCCGCATCCTCAAATAACGTGTGCATCTTAGCGAAGTCGTGCAGGCCGTCTTCCAGCACAGTAGGCACGACGGCGGTCCAGGGTTCGGCAAAACGCAGCTCGTAGTCACCGTAGGCCTCTTCGGCGTCGCAAAGGGGCACGTTAAACGCAGGGTGCGCGCCAAAGGTGAAGGGCAAGTCGACCTCTCCGGTGTTGGTCACGGTGTAGCTTTGGTAAAGGGCACCCTCGCGCACCTCGTAACTCATGTTCAAACGAAAATCGTACGGGTAGGCAGCGCGGGTCTTCTCGTTTGCGTTCAGCTCAAAGACTACGTG
>CAVDXJ010000235.1:0-3517 GCA_963612765.1 Oscillospiraceae bacterium | reverse complement strand
TCCGCGAGCGCGCCGCCGACGTCGCCGACGTCAAGACCGGCCTTCTCGCCGACCTTTTGGGCCAGGAGCTCGTGGACCTGTCCACCCTGCCCGAGAACTCCGTTGTCGTCGTGCGCGAGCTTACCCCGTCCATGACGGCCGACATCGACAAAGAGAACGTCGCCGCCATCGTGACCGAGACCGGCGGCCGCACCTCTCACTCCGCCATCATCGCCCGCGCGCTCGAGATCCCCGCGGTTCTCTCTGTCGCCGACGCCACGACCAACATCAAGACCGGCGACATGGTTATCGTCGACGGTACCCTGGGCAAGGTCATCTCTGCTCCTTCCGATCACGACCTTGAGCACTACCGCGCCAAGGCCAAGCAGTACGCCGAGGAGAAGGTCGCTCTCGAGGCTTACCGTGGCAAGGAGACCGTGACCGCAGACGGCGATAAGAAGCTTCTTGTCGCCAACATCGGCAACCCCGACGACGCCAACGTCGCCGCCGAGCACGACTGCGAGGGCGTGGGCCTGTTCCGCTCTGAGTTCCTGTTCATGGACGCCAAGGAGCTCCCCACCGAGGACGAGCAGTTTGCCGCTTACCAGAAGGTCGCCCTTCGCATGAAGGACCAGCCGGTCATCATCCGTACCCTGGACGTGGGCGGCGACAAGGAGATTCCGTACCTTGACCTGGTCAAGGAAGAGAACCCCTTCCTGGGTTACCGCGCCGTGCGTTACTGCCTGGCCAACCCCGAGCAGTACAAGGTCCAGCTTACCGCTCTTCTGCGTGCCTCTGCCTTTGGCGACATCAAGATCATGGTGCCGCTGGTCACCAACCTTGACGAGATCCGTCAGGTCAAGGCCTTGGTCAAGGAGTGCATGGCCGAGCTCGACGCTCGCGGCGTGTCCTACAACAAGGATATCGAGGTGGGCACCATGATCGAGACCCCCGCGGCCTCCCTCATCGCCGACGACCTGGCTGCCGAGTGCGACTTCTTCTCCATTGGCACCAACGACCTCATTGGCTACACCATGTGCGCTGACCGTGGCAACGACAAGGTGGGTTACCTCTACGAGGTTTACCAGCCCGCCGTTCTGCGTTCCCTCAAGCGCATCATCGAGGAGGGCAACAAGGCCGGCATCATGGTCGGAATGTGTGGCGAGGCCGCGGCCGATCCGCTGCTCATCCCCGTGCTGATCTCGTTTGGCCTGGGCGAGTTCTCTGTCTCTGCTCCCTCTATCCTGCGCACCCGTCGCATCATCTCTGAGTGGACCAAGGCCGAGGCCGACGAGCTTACCGAGAAGGTCATGAAGCTTAAGACGGCCACCGAGGTTAAGGCTGCCCTTCAGTCTGCCCTGCGCTAAGCTTCGCCCCAACAAGCACCATAAATTAGCCCCAGGCTCCGTGCCTGGGGCTTTTTGCGTTGCTATTTGGGATATATGACGTTGAGCGCTTGAGGGATGACGGTGATGTCGAAGTGGGTTCCGGTGAGCTTCTCGCCGTCTATTTGGCAGGGCGGTTCGGCTTCGAAATCCAATGAAGCGCAGGTAATGTGGCGCAAGCTCACGACGTTTGAGGCCGTGTGCTTGCCAAAACGAGCAAGGCCCAGCAAGCCCAGCAGCAGGGGAGTGGGCGGCAGTTTAACGTTGTAGCAGACGTCGAGAAGACCGTCTTGCGGGGTGGCGTTAGGGCAAATCTTGAAACCGCCTCCGTAGCTGGGTCCCACCTGCACGGCAAAGATGATGGTTGAAAGGTTGATGGGGTTTTCGCCGTCAAAGGATGCCTGGACCGGGTATCCGGCCTTGGCCTTGGAAAGGATCCGCAGGGCAGATCGCACAAAGAGTTCCTCGCCTTTTTGGCTGGTACCTGCGGCTCGTTTGTCCATCGTGTCAAGGGCAATCGCGGCATCCAGGCCAAACGACAGCGTCTGCATAAAATAGTGGCCGTTCACGCACCCGACCTCGCAGGGCCGAGAAACGCCGCGGACCAGCTGCGCCCAGGCGCCTTGACAGTCGTTTCTCTTCATGCCCAGGGTTCGAGCGTAGTCGTTTCCGCTGCCCATGGGAACAACGCCCAACTGGGGGCGCGTGTCCTTCTCGATTTGCATAAGACCCTGGACGACCTCGTGAATCACGCCGTCTCCGCCCAGTGCCACTACGGTGTCGAAGCCCGCCGCCTGCGCCGCAAGCCTGGTTGCGTCCTTGGTTTCCTTGGTCAAAACGACCTCGAAACCCTTGGTCGCAGATTCATAGCTGCTGAGAAAATCCCTGGTAAACCGTGCACCCTCAAGTCCATCCCCACTGTGGGCGGCGGGATTTGCGATGACGAGCGTTTTTCCAAGAGGGGAGTGCGCCATGAGATTTCCTTTGAATCTGGTTGCGGTTCTCATTAATTCTAGTGGTGCGGCAACGCGCGCCAAATAAAAATAGGCCAAAGGAGCGATTTGTTTCGCATACCCTCTGGCCTGGAATTTTATGGAGCGGGTGACGGGAGTCGAACCCGCGTTGTCAGCTTGGAAGGCTGGAGTTCTACCGTTGAACCACACCCGCATATGTTAAATGGTCGGGGCGAAAGGATTCGAACCTTCGACCCTCTGCTCCCAAAGCAGATGCGCTACCAAGCTGCGCCACGCCCCGAACCAGGAATTGAGTATATGAAAACCACTCCGACTCTTCAAGCCTTTATTTCATAGAGACATAAACCACCATTGCCGCTTACGCCGCAAAACAAGCCGTTCAAGCTGCGAAGATATCCAACAGATTTCCTAACAAGTTCGGCGTTGTTACGCCTTAATACCAGTCTGGTAACCAGCTTGCCGCCGAACGTATTCTAGACGTTGGCGAGCCTGTTGCGCAGTGTTTCGCCTTTGTAAACCAACCGATTGGAGTGCACATGTCCTACTGCGAGAACGTCCTTGAAGACCTTAAGGCCCGCTATCCCGAGCAGACCGAGTTTCTCCAGGCTGCCACCGAGATTCTGAGCACTCTGCAGCCCGCCCTCGACGCCCACCCCGAGTACGAGGAGGCCGCCATCCTCGAGCGCCTGGTCGAGCCCGAGCGCGTCGTGATGTTCCGCGTGCCCTGGGTCGACGATTCCGGTAAGGTCCAGGTCAACCGCGGCTACCGCGTCGAGTTCAACTCCGCCATCGGGCCCTACAAGGGCGGCCTGCGCTTCAACCCCACGGTCACCCTCGGCATGCTCAAGTTCCTCGGCCTCGAGCAGATCCTGAAGAACTCCCTCACCACCCTCCCCATGGGCGGCGGCAAGGGCGGCTCCGACTTCGACCCCAAGGGCAAGTCCAACAACGAGATCATGCACTTCTGCCAGAGCTTCATGACCGAGCTCGCGCGCCACATCGGCCCGAACACCGACGTCCCCGCCGGCGACCTGGGCGTGGGCGGCCGCGAGATCGGCTACCTCTTCGGCCAGTACAAGCGCATCCGCAACGAGTGGAGCGGCGTGCTCACGGGCAAGGGCCTGGAGTTCGGCGGCTCGCTGGCCCGCACCGAGGCCACCGGCTACGGCCTGGTGTACT
>CAVDXJ010000234.1:0-3561 GCA_963612765.1 Oscillospiraceae bacterium | reverse complement strand
CGCGGCAGATGAACATGTCGACGTTCATGGCGTCGATGGTCTGGATGGTGTCGGCCAAGGACTCGCCCTTGACGACAGAAGAGGTGGAGCCGCCCATGGAAAGGGAGTCGGCCGAGAGGCGCTTCTCGGCCAGCTCAAAGGAGCTCTTGGTGCGGGTCGAGGGCTCGAGGAAAAGGTTCACGATGGTGCGGCCGCGAAGGGCGGGGACCTTCTTGATGGCGCGCTTGTTGACGTCCTCGAAGGCGCGGGCCGTGTCCAGGATCTGGTAGATGTCGTCCTGGGTAAGGCTCGTCGTGTCGATCAGGTGTTTGACGGAAAGCATCTAGTTGGCACCTCCAACTGCAGTTTTATCGGGCTTGGTCCAGATTTCGACGGAAGTCTTGCCGTCGAGCTTCTCAACAGAGACGCGCACGTCCTCTTCGTGGGACGACGGCACGTTCTTGCCTACGTAATCGGCGCGGATGGGCAGCTCGCGGTGGCCGCGGTCGACCATGACGGCCAGCTGGACCGTGCGGGGACGGCCGTAGTCGATAAGCGCGTCCAGGGCCGAGCGCACGGTGCGGCCGGTGTAGAGGACGTCGTCGACCAGGATGATGTCGTGGTCGTCCAGCGAGAACGGGATGTTGGTGCCGTGCAGCACCGGAGCGATGGCGCGGTTTACGTCGTCGCGGTAGAAGCTGATGTCGAGCGTGCCCACCGGCGGCAGGACGCCCTCGATCTTCTCGATTTCCTTGGCAAGCAGCGGGGCCAGGACCGCGCCGCGGGTCTCGATGCCCACGATGCCGATGCCGGACGCCCCCTCGTTTCTCTCCAAGACCTCGTGGGCGATGCGGGTCAAGGCGCGCGCCATTGCCTGCTCGTCCATGATCTGGGCCTTCAATGTGGCCTCCATGGAACTCCCTTCGTCGAGAAAAAAGATGCCCTGACCAGTAAGTTTGGTACAGGGCATCCAGTGAGTAGCTATGTTGTGGCGGGCCTGCTGGCCCATTCACCTTACTGGTCTCTCGTACCGCGCTTAAAGGTTCTTGCTTACTTTACGTCAGTACGCCAGAAGGCACAAGGGAAAATCGAGGTGTTCCGTGAACGGCGGGTGCGGGCGGCGAGAAGGACGTGCGGCTCGCCAGGCGGCAAACGGCGGCGACGGCGCGGCCCCGCGGTCTTCTCGCCTAGTTGAACTGCGCGCGGTAGGCCTCGCAGACCTCCTTGACGGGGCCGTCCATGCGCTGCTGGCCCTTCTCGATCCACACGGCGCGGTCGCAGATGCGCTCGACCTGCTCCATGGAGTGCGAGACGAAAAGCACCGTGACCTTGCCGCTTTGGATAAAGGACTGGATGCGCTTCTCGCACTTCTCCTGGAAAAAGACGTCACCAACCGAGAGGGTCTCGTCGACGATAAGCACGTCGGGCTCGGTCACGGTCGCGATGGCGAAGGCGATACGGGCCACCATGCCGCTGGAGTAGTTCTTAAGCGGCATGTCCATGAAGTCGTTGAGCTCGGCGAAGTCGATGATGTCCTGCAGGTGCTCGTCGATGAACTGGCGGGTATAGCCCAGAAGCGCGCCGTTGAGGTAGATGTTCTCGCGCGCCGTGAGCTCGAGGTCAAAGCCCGCGCCCAGCTCGATCAAAGGTGCGATGTTGCCCTTGACCTCGATCGAGCCCTCGCTGGGCTCAAGTACGCCCGCGATGCACTTGAGCATCGTGGATTTGCCCGAGCCGTTGGTGCCCACAAGTCCCACGACCTCGCCGCGGCGGACGGTGAACGAGACGTTGTTGAGGGCGCGGAACTCCTGGAAAAACAGCTCGTGCCTCGCGATCTTGATGAAGTACTCCTTGAGGTTGTTGAGCTGCTCGGAGGCCATGTTGAAGATCATCGAGACGTTCTTGACCTCGATGACGATGTCGTCTTGCTGTGTGTTTTGGGAAGTCATGTGAGGGCCCCCGGCCTAGATGTAGAGGATGAACTTGTGCTCGGTCTTGCGGAAGACAAGGAAGCCGAGGGCCAACATAACGACGGCCCAAACGGCGGCGATGGCGAGCACCTCGAGCGACGGCGAGTTCTGGTAGACGATGGCGCTGCGCATGATCTCCAGGTAGTTGTACATGGGGTTTGCCTTGACCACCCAGATAACGAAGTGGGGCGCATTGGAATTGGTGAGAAGCGAAATGTCCCAGAAAATCGGGGTGAGATAGGTCCAGGCGGTGAGAAGGACGCTCCACAGGTGGATCATGTCGCGGAAGAAGACGGCAAGCGCGCTGATGAGCATCGAGACGCCCATGCTAAAAACCATCACCAAGAAGACCGCGACGAACATCCACAGGATGTGAATGTCGGGGATGACCTGCGAGAAGACCATGACGATGGCCACTGCGATCAGCGAGAACAAGAAGTTGACCGTGGCGGAGAAGACCTTTTGCACCGGGAAGAGCCAGCGATCGACCTTGACCTTCTTGAGCAGCGGCGCGGCGTCGATGATGCCGCGAAGGCCGCTGGAGGTCGACTCGCTCATGAGTGAGAAGGTGATGTTGCCCACGATAAGGTAAAGGGGATAGTTTTGAACGGTGGAGCCGCGCATGAAGTACGAGAAGACGAAGCTCATGATGAGCATCATGAGCAGCGGGTTGAGGACGCTCCAAAGCACGCCCAAGACCGAGCGGCGGTAGCGCAGCTTGAAGTCCTTGGTGACGAGCTGCTGCAAGATGAACAGGTCCTTTGAGGAGGCGCCGTTGACGTGCGTCTTGCTCAAGGCCTTAGGTGAATCCTGGCTCAAGGTTTCTCCCTGTGGATAAACGAAGGTTGGCGTTTGAACGTGTTCGATGCTAACACAGGGCCTAGGGGCGAGCGCGAATCTGTGGGCAACGGACATAAAAGAAAAGGCTGGAAACCGCAGGGCTTCCAGCCTTTGAACTGTCTGGCTCCCCGGGCAGGATTCGAACCTGCGACACGCTGATTAACAGTCAGCTGCGCTACCACTGCGCCACCGGGGAATTGGTGGGTGCTCGTTCGCACAAGAAATAAGTATACGGATTTGCCCCCGGCGCGCAAGCCTAAATTTCAACTATTTTGAAATTTCTTTTGCGCCGCAGGTCAGAGGGGGTCTTCTCGGCGCTTGAGGGGCTTGTACCCCCTGCGTCCCTCCCATGCCCCCGCGGCCAGCTTCCGTTTGAGGACTTGTCGGAACGCGGGCTATACGTTCTGGGGGTTGTCGGAAGCGAGAAGGGCCTGGATTGCACGTTTGAGGGCTTGTCGGAAGGGATTTGTTCCGACAAGCCCCCAAACATAAAGCGAGAAGGCCCTCGGGCTTCCGACAAGCCCCCAAACGTAAAGACGAGACCCCCAAAATTTCCGACAAGTGCCAAAACGTAAGGCCGGGGGCTTTACTCGGCGTGCGTGAGAAGGTACTCGAGCATATAGGGAATCGCAAAGGCAAGCTTGCCGTAGCCGCGCGGCTCGATCAAACCCGCGTCGATAAGTCGCTTACGGTACGATCCCACCGAGGCCGACGAGGCGCCCATGGCCCCAGCCACATCCCCCGACGAGACATCTCCCCCGCCGCACCTTGC
>CAVDXJ010000233.1:0-3575 GCA_963612765.1 Oscillospiraceae bacterium | reverse complement strand
CAGTGGGGCATTGGAATTAAGAGAGCGCGCGGGGGGTGGCGCGAGTTGCGACGTCCTTCTTTCTAGACTTCGTCTTGCGATGTCACTTTGAGAAACTTCTCGTTTTTAAATACCACGGCAATTCCGTGCTCCGGATCGAAGCGATAGTTGCACAAGAGCGCGACCTTATGCTCCGACTGGTCACGGAGAGCGAGGAGCTCTGTCGGCATAACGTACTTGAAAATGTTCTCGACCTTCTCGCCGGTGGCGTCTCCGTCATGCTCGAGACAGTATTTCTCAACGGCAGCCTTGCTCTGCTCAACTTCGTTCCAAGCGGCAATCAGGGCTTGCACGGCCTCTTGTTGAGAGTCGAGAACGTCTTCATCCGAATCGCACAGGTATGACTGGGAGAGGCTGAACTCGCGGCCCCACAACATTTTGTTGAGCTTAGTCATCGAAACCACCGTTCTCTTTGTTGAGCTTTTTAATTTCACCTACGCCACCGAGATGTGTGCACGCTCCATGAATATCAGACGGTACGAGGTCCATCGTTTTCATATCATTGTTCTCGTGCCAGGAGTATTTGTTCTCGGAGCGCCAGTCGCGTACGTCCTTGGAACTCCAATCAGTCTTGTCGTCTCGTGCTTCCGCATTCCACGTCTGCGCGCACTTTGCATCGGCCTTTTCAAAGTTGCCAACAACGCGTTTGCCGTCGTTATCGATTTTGGAATATCTATTCTCTGACATTCCTTCGATTTCTACTTGAGCCTCGGAGACGGGGCTGAAATCCGGGATTGCGTCCTTATATTCAATTCCCGTGACGTCATACTCAGCAAGACGCTTTTGGGCGCCTTCGTCTGAAGGGGTAAATAGGGACTCTCCGCGCTCTCCGGCCCACTCGCCATGCTGCGAAGGCTCATGAGGTGCGCAGGCAAGGCGTTCTTGATAGGAAGACGGAAGGTTAGAGATTTCTTTGGACTCAATCAACTTGTCCGGGTCCACTGGCCCAGAGCTTTCGGTGCTCTTGACCTCGGGTTTTGCTTCCTTGGCGTCGGAGCCGATGAGCTTGTCGGCGTCGAAATCGAGCTTGTTTGACTCTGGGGTCTTGGACACCTCGCCGCTTGTCTCGTTGAATGGCATCGTGACCTCCTTACTGATAGTCGGCGAATAGAGTGGGGGAGAGGGCCCGGTAATAAGGGCGCAAGGGCTTCTGCGTTATGGACCAGATGAGTTCGGCATATCGCTGGGACGCGGGGCCTACCTTGCCAACTGCCGCTTCCTCGCGGACCTCGGCGTAGAGCGACTTGGCCTCAGCGGCTTTCTCTTCGTAAGAAACCGGCATGGTGAGAGGCTCTGGCGCAAACAATATTCCATCGAAGGATTCGGGCGCTTCGCTCCTTGTGACCGTATGACTTTCGAGATTCGCTTCGATAAGGCTTCGAGGCTCATTCGGCTCACGGGTGCTGAATTTGACGGAGTACGTGAATGCAACGTCTAGTAGCCCTTCGTCACGCTTGACTGGAACGGGCATGGAGAAGGATAGCCCCATGGGCAGTTTGCTCCAGATGGCCTTCTCGACCTCTTCATAGCTGTGCATGCTGCCTCCTCTACCATATCGGCTTTTCGGTAATGAGAGTTTCCCTTAGCGAGTTGGATAACCTGTCTGCTTCGACTCTGCGACATGCGTCTTCGCCGCCGGTGCCGGAGTCGCAGACGTAAAAGGCAACGACGTCCCCAGCGGGGTTGCGCTCGACGCTGGTCAACGTGACGGCGTGGCCGCCGGGGAACGGCCATGATTCCCAGAACTTTGAGACGTCGACGCAGGCAATGACACCGCGGCCAGATTCAACTGCGCCTGCAACCTCATTAATCGGCAGCGCCCCTTTGACTTCCGCGTTGACGCCCAAGTGACTAAGCACGTCGCAGATTTGATCGGAAGTTGCGCCGCCGTTGTCCTCGGCATGGAATAAGACGTGGTCGTCGCAGTCTTTATTCTTGCGGGCGACAGCGATTACGTCTGCTTCGCTAATGTCTTTGCCGGCGAGTTTGCAGACGTTTTCCGCGGATACGAGGCCGCAGTCCTGAACAAAGCCCTTTACGGCCTCTCCTTGGTTGCTGTTGAGAACGGTTCCCGTCTCCTGCGGGTGGTCGTAGCGTGTGTTACCGTTATCCAGCTGCTCGAAGCCCTGCTGGGTCTGCTCGAGGCCCTCGACGGGCGCGGCGAGTTGTTCGGGGTCGTGGAGGGCTGCCTCGGGGTTCTCGGCGCGTGCATCGGCCTCATGCGTCTCGATGCCGCCAATCAACTTGTCGGGGTCAAAGCCAAGCTCGTGAGGGGCGCCGCCTTGTGCCTCTTGGATCTCTGCCTTCCCAAGCTCCATTACGCCAGCCCTCCGTTTCTGTACCAGTCGCTAAAGGCCTTCTCGTTGTGCATTTGCAGGTGGAGAAGGTCGGTCATGACGCCCTGGATTATGACGCGGCGGGTCACGTCGTCGAGCTCGGCGTCGATCCTTGCCCTAAGCGCGGCCTCGGCAGCGCGGGTCCACTGCTCGGCTTCCTTTGAGCGCTCGAGCGAGGTCTTGGCCGCGTCGGCCACGCCAGGGAACAGCGCGCTCATCATCGGGGCCAGCTTGGTCATGCGGGGCTCGGTGGGCGGGGTCTGCGCGGTGCGGAGAATCGACACCTTCATCGAGGCATCGAGGCCAAGGCGGTCAAGGATGTCGCGCAGGTCGCGCAGACGGCTCTGGTCTAAGACCTTCTCGCCATGGGCAAGGATTTTCGCTACGGCGCGGACGTCGGCGGAGCTGGGCTCGGCCGCGTCCGCCGTGGGCTGCTCATACACCCACGGCGCGCCATCCTCGGCCTTGGCGACCTTGCACAGCACCGGCTCTACCCAGTCGTTTTGGTAGACGGCGGCCACGCCCCTGGGCAGACGGGCCAACTCGGTGATCTGGCGGTCGTTTAGGTTGGCGGCGCGTCCCACAAGCTCGCGGTCCGAGAGGTCGGGCAGGCGCATGATGATCTTCGTGTTGGTGTTGCGGATGGCCGCCATGTCGAGAAGGCCCGGCGCCTGGTCTGCGATGACGAAGCCCTCGCCGTAGGTGCGCATCTCGGCAATGGCGTTCGAAATCATCTCGACGCTCTTGCCGGCGAGGTTGCCGCCTTCGGCACCTTGCTCGCTTGACGTGCGCTTGAGCAGGTTGTGGGCCTCCTCGAGCACGGTGAGGTGACGCAGCGGCAGGTTCATGCCGGCGGACGCCGCCATGCGGTGCTCTTGGAGCTTCAACACGAGAAGGCCCATGAGCAGCGACTTTGTCTCGGCCGAGCCAACGCGCGAGAGGTCGACGATGCAGTTCTCGTCAAATAGCTGCTCGGCGGGAACCTCGCTGGCCACAAGCATCATGCCGTTGAGGCCGTTGGTAAGCGACTGCAGGCGCGTGAGCAGAGAGCCCTTGTAGGCGCCCTTGTTCTCGGCGTCGTACTCGCTTTCGTCCAGAATCTCGCGCACGTTGCGGGCCACGTCGGCGAAGGTGGGCCAAAGACCCGGGCCGTAGGGGTTCGTTGACGTCGTGAGGTCCCAGCCGCAGTCGGTGTAGGAG
>CAVDXJ010000232.1:0-3583 GCA_963612765.1 Oscillospiraceae bacterium | reverse complement strand
CAACGGCGACGTCTTCACCTGCATGGGCTGCCGCAGCTTCCTCACCCCGGACCGCTCGGGCAACGGCTACGGCAACGTGGCGCGCGCCAAGAACTACGAGCCGGGCAAGCCCAAGTACTACGGCCGCTTTAACCAGGGCGTCGTTACCATCAACCTGCCCGACGTGGCGCTGTCTTCTGGCCGCGACATGGACAAGTTCTGGGAGATCTTCGAGGAGCGCCTGGAGCTTTGCCACCGCGCCCTGCGTGCCCGCCACGACCGCCTGTGCGGCACCTTGTCCGACGCCGCGCCGATCCTGTGGCAGTACGGTGCGCTCGCACGCCTTAACAAGGGCGAGAAGATCGACACGCTTCTCTATGGCGGTTACTCCACCATCAGCCTGGGCTACGCCGGCCTCTACGAGTGCGTGAAGGCCATGACCGGCCACAGCCACACCGACCGCGAGGCCACGCCCTTTGCCCTGGCCGTCATGCAGAAGATGAACGACAAGTGCTCGGAGTGGAAGGCCGCCGAGGATATCGACTACTCCCTCTACGGCACCCCGCTTGAGTCCACCACCTACAAGTTTGCCAAGTGCCTGCAAAAGCGCTTTGGCAACGTGCCCGGCATCACCGACCACGGCTACATCACCAACAGCTATCACGTGAACGTTCGCGAGAAGATCGACGCCTTCACCAAGCTCAAGTTCGAGAGCGAGTTCCAGCGCCTCTCCCCCGGCGGCGCCATCTCCTACATCGAGGTGCCCAACATGCAGGACAACCTCGAGGCCGTTCTCGCCGTCATGCGCTATATCTACGACAACATCATGTACGCCGAGCTCAACACCAAGAGCGACTACTGCCAGGTGTGCGGCTTTGACGGAGAGATTCAGATCGTCGAGGACGACGGCAAGCTGGTTTGGGAGTGCCCGCACTGCGGGAACCGTGATCAGTCCAAGCTCAATGTGGCACGTCGTACCTGCGGGTATATTGGCACGCAGTTTTGGAACCAGGGGCGCACGGAGGAGATCAAGGATCGCGTGCTGCACCTGTAAGGGATAACTAATCCCGCGGCCGAAAGGGGCCAGCCAGTTTCACGCTCGACAGTCCTGCGCTCGCACGGAGGCCACATTAAGTGGCCTTCGGCTCATGCGGAACTCGCGTGAAACTGGCTGGCCCCTCTCGGCCTAGTGGTAACGTAGTTGCGCTTGGGCTGCTCACTAACAGAAATAAGAAATAGATGAATTACTCCGAGATTAAGTATTGCGATATTGCTAATGGGGTGGGGGTTCGGACTACGTTGTTTGTGTCCGGGTGCCGGTTGCATTGCCCGGGGTGCTTCAACGATATTGCTTGGGACTTCTCGGCGGGTGAGGCGTTTACGGCGGAAACCGAGAAGGACATCCTTGAGTCTCTGGCGGCACCTTGGGTGAGTGGGCTTACGATCCTGGGCGGCGAGCCGATGGAGCCCGAGAACCAAGAGGGGCTCGTTGGGTTTCTTGAGCGCGTTCGTGACCGCTACCCCTTTGGCGAGAAGAGCATCTGGATGTACTCGGGGCACACGTTTGACCAGCTGGCGCCCGGCGGCGCGTGGAACCTGGGAGAGGTGACCGACCGTATTCTCGATACCCTCGACGTGCTGGTGGACGGGCCGTTTAACCAGGCGCAATATGATATCACGCTGCGGTTCAAGGGTTCTGCCAACCAGCGAATCATCGATGTGCAAAAGACGCTTGTCTCGCCCGCATCGCCAAATGAGGTGGTTTTGTGGGAAGACGACCCGGTTTTCTCGACGCACACCATGGACTAGCCCAGACCTGATAGTATCCTTACGATTTTGCTGCCCCGACCCGGGGTACAATGCCAGTGACCACTTGATCGGGCCGCGCCCACAACCCAAGGAGGTGTCCTTCATGTCCGACGGATGCAGTCATAGTCACAGTTTTAGCCTGCACAACACATTCGTTTTGCCCATGGAAGAGACGCCTGTCCTCGGGACGGTAGGCGTCTAGAGCGCTAGGGTTTCTCGCCTGCTGCGCTTCTCGCCACTACGTGCGCTTCTTTGGGCCTCCGGCATGCCGGGGGCCTTTTTATGTCCCGGGAGAGCGAGGTCTGTCATGACCCTTCGCAACCTCTTTGGCAAGATGGGCGCCGTTAAGGCCGCCACCCCCAAGAGCCGCGCGAACCAGGCGGCCGCCCAAAAGGACTGGCTACGCCACGTGGCCAGCGCAAACATCGACGAGCTCATGGCCGAGCTCAACACCTGCGAGGAGGGCCTTGGCGCCAACCAGGTGGACGACGCCCGCGAGTTCTTTGGCCCCAACTCAGTGGGCCAGACGGCCAAGAAGCCCCTGCCGCTGCGCGTTGCCGCGGCCTTCGCCGACCCCTTCACCTACATCCTGGTCTTCATCGCCTTTATCTCGGTCCTCACCGACTGGATTTTTGTCTCGGCGGCCGAGCGCGACCTTTCCACCCCCATCATCATCGGCATCATGGTGCTGGTCTCGGGTATCCTGCGCTTTGTCCAGGACGAGAAGAGCACGACCGCTGCCGAGTCCCTGGCCGAGATGGTCGAGTCGACGGCCGAGGTCGAGCGCGACGGCGACGGCGGCAACGAGACCCCCATCGACGAGATCGTGGTGGGCGACGTCATCCACCTGTCCTCGGGTGACGTCGTCCCCGCCGACCTGCGCATCTTTGCCGCCCGCGACCTCTTTGTGAGCCAGGCGTCCTTGACCGGCGAGTCCGAGCCCGTGGAGAAGCGCCCCGCGCTGGACGCCGGCTGCGACCTGGCCTCCGTTGCCTTGACCGACCTGCCCAACCTGGCACTTATGGGCTCGACCGTCATCTCGGGCAACGCCCGCGGCGTGGTCGTGGCAACCGGCACCCGCACCATGTTTGGCGAGGCGGCGGGTACGCTGGCCGGCCGCAAGCGCAACACCTCGTTTGACCAGGGGATTGGCTCCACCAGCCGCCTGCTTATGCGCTTGATGCTCATCGTGCTTCCCATCGTGTTCGTTATTTCGGGCATCACCAAGCACGACTGGCTAGCCGCCCTGCTCTTCTCGCTGTCTGTGGCCGTGGGCCTCACGCCCGAGATGCTGCCGATGCTGGTCACCACCTGCCTGGGCAAGGGCGCCGTCGACCTCTCGCACGACCACGTGATCGTGAAGCGCCTGGACGCCATCCAGGACCTGGGCGCCATTGACGTCCTCTGCACCGATAAGACCGGCACCTTAACCGAGGACCGCATCGTGCTGGAGCGCCACCTTGACGTCAACGGCCGCGAGGACGCCCGCGTGCTGCGTTACGCGTTTCTCAACAGCTACTTCTCGACGGGCGTGAAGAACCTCATCGACAACGCCATCATCGAGCGCGCCCTGGCAGAAGGCACCGACGAGATGGCCGGCGCCGCCGACCTTACCGCCGAGGAGCTGGGCGAGCGCTACCACGGCATCGACGAGCTGCCCTTTGACTTCGAGCGCCGCCGTCTTTCGGTAGTCGTGGGCGATGCACAGGGCCGCACCCGCATGGTGTGCAAGGGCGCGCTGGAAGAGATTCTGGGCATCTGCACCCAGGTTGAGATCGACGGACAGGTGCTGCCG
>CAVDXJ010000231.1:0-3629 GCA_963612765.1 Oscillospiraceae bacterium | reverse complement strand
GACGCCGTAGAGCTTCTTGTACTCGGCCTCGATCTGCTCCTTGGTGTACTCGGGGTTGCGTTTGCGCACGTCGGTGTCCTCGACGACCATCATGACGCCGCGGCCGTTGTACTCGCGGTTGCCCTGCTCGGAGACCATGTCAGAAGGCACGTTCTCGTAAATCTCGCAGGCAGCGGCCATGTGGGTGCCCACAGAGCGGCCAAGCTGCTGGGCGGGCTCCATCTTGCCGTTCATGCCGTAGTTGCTCCAGCGGGGCAGGATGTTGACGCGGTTGCCCTTGTCGTCGATGACGACGTTGGGGCCGTTGTCGCGGTTGTAGAAGCCCCAGTCCTTGAACTTGTGGAAGTGGATCTTGGTCGAGAAGCCCTCGCCCTCGCCGCCCTCGCTGGTGTTGCGGGCGCCGGCCTCATCGGCGTCGGCAGAGTCGATGCCGTGGGCAGCCAGGTAGGCCTGGCAGCGCTCGATGGAGGTATCCATGCCGCAGTTAACGTGGACGTTAACGTGGCCCAGGAGGTTCTTGATGATCTCGACGCAGGGAACGCGGGGGTCCTCCTCGTCGCCCTCACCGATGTAATCGGGGATCCACGTCACAAAGACGTCGGTCTGGGGCTCGAACTCACCGGGATAACGGAACTCACTCAAATCCATGGTGCTCCTTCCATTGTGCGCGAGGCGCTTCTCTGTGCCTGCTGCGCTTGCCCTTACTTACTGTAAGTAAGTTCATTATGGCTCGCAATTCTTTCTTGTCAATGTCATACTTACACACAGTAAGTAAAGAACCGGTGAACGGTCAAATACAGCCGGTTAAATGAGAGTTACCATTTTACATGACGTAAGATTCGCAGCTAGGAGCCGCAATGAGTACTCGAGACGACATTTTGGACATTGCCTACGAGGCATTTGCCGAGAAGGGCTACCGCGGCACCTCGCTTGGCTACATAGCCGATAAGATCGGGGTCACGCGCCCTGCTCTGTACTACCACTTCCCTTCTAAAGAGGACCTCTTCAAGGCCGTCTACGAGCGCATCGACCCCTTGGTGAGTGCCAAGCCCGACGCCGTGGAGGCCGCGACCGACACCGAGAGCTACCTTGCCGCCTTCAACGATCTCATGCGCTCCATCTTTGGCAACCTGCGCAACGACCCCTCCCGCGCGCGCTTTGTGGCTGCCGTCGAGTCGGCCGCCTATCAGTCGCCCGAGATCATGGAGGAGGTCCACCGCCAAGACGCCGCCATCTGCGACATCCTCTCGCGCGCGCTGCACCGCGGCGAGGAGCTGGGCGTTTTGCGTGACGACGTGAGCTGCGACGCCGCCATCCAGTTTCTCAACGTGGTCTTTAACGGCGCCAGTGAGGTCATGCTGCGCGGTGGCACCTTCTCGTGGACCAAGACCGGCCCCATCGTCTGCGACGCGCTGTTTAAGTAGGCGCGCGGGCGCAAAAAAACGAGTTCGGTACGCAAAAAAGGAGGCCTTCCGGGTTGCACCGGAAGGCCTCCTACTTTAGGGTCGCCAAAAAACTTCCCCCAACCGGTATGTCTCTCTTGCCAATCCTGGGCAAATGTCGACAAGACTTACGGTTGGGGGAAGATGGCTATTTATTAGCCGCGGCCAGCTTCTTGGCCTCGTGCTTGCCTCCCTTGGCAATCGCCAGGGTCAAAGCAATAATCACCAGGTCAAGCACAAAGCAAAGGATAAAGATGTTCTGGAAGACACCGGTCTTCTCGTATACAAACATCATAAGAGGCACGCCGAGGCTCGCCACCAGATACCCTGCGCTGGTGATGCGAGAGAAGATGCGGTCAAAGTCGCGCGGGCCAAAGACAGAGAGAGCAAAGGTCGAGTAGCCCACTCCGCAGATGGCAAACATCGCGTCGTTGATGCCCGCGCCAATGATCGACGCTAGGGCCGAGCCCGAGCCAAAGTACAGGATGACAAAGGACACCATGGTGGCCACGGTCCAGATCACCATCGAGCGGGTGGCGCCAAAGCGGTCGCTGGTCTCGCCGGCCAAGGGGTTGAAGACAATGTCGCAAAGGCTCGCGGCGGTGACCATCAGGCCGCCTACTACGGCGCCCAAGCCCACGACCTCGGCGTAGGACGAGAAGACCGTGTTCATGCAGCTGGTCAGTTGGCAAAGCATGACCAGCGGGATGCACAGCAGGAAGGGCAGGGACTTGACGGCCTGCTCGTAGGTGGCGCCCACGGCTTCCTCGGCCTCCTCGGCGCCTTCGCCCTCCCCCACGCCGTAGGGGTGCAGGCCCTTCTCGGCGGGTTTATAACGAATAAGGAAGGCGCAACACGGGAAGCAGATCGCGGCGCTCACGGCGGCCAGCACCAGGTAACTGAGACGCCAGCCAATGACCTCGATCAAGGCGGTGAAGGCGGGGCTCAGCAGGGCCACGAACAGGCTCTGGATGGCCCAGACCATGCCGATGGCAAAGCCCGTCTTCTTGTGGAACCAGTTTTGGATGGTGGGCGCGACGGTCACCGTCGAGGTGGCGCCCAGCCCAAGGCCAATGACCACGGCCGCGGCGTACCACATCCATACCTGCGTGAAGGCCGACATCGCGGCGGTGGCGACGACCTCGGCGGCCACGGCGACGCCCAGAATGTGATGCAGCGGAACCTTCTTAAGCAGGTTGCCCACCACGGGCATAGCCAGCCCCATGCACACCATCTCGATGGTCACGTACATGGTGAGCTGCGACAACTCGCAGCCGATCTCTTGCGACACGGGATAGTAGAAAAGGCTTGCCAAGATAGTAAACGAGCCAATGGTGCCGCTCATCAACAGGCCCAGGGCGATCATCACCACCCAGGCGTAGTGAAATCCCTTGGTCGTTTGCGGGGTGGGGTCAGACTGGCACATGAAGCGCGCCTCCTCTTTTGGCGGACCGGCAAGTCAACTACTGTCGGATTTCTACTTACTTACTGTAAGTAATTCTATCCACACTGTGGTAGAGCACGCCGGGTGAGCGGTCTTGTTTTAGCGGCGAGGCAACAGTTCTTAACCCGCCGAAATATAGTTACGACCCGTTTAACAGGCCAGGCCCGCTGCCAAAAAGGGCAACGGGCCTGGGTGCGTTTGTGCTTGCGCTTGCGGGCCCGGCGTTACGCGCACCGGCCCCAAGCGGGCATTTTAGTAGCGAGAAGAACGGCCGCTGCCAAAGCCGCCGCGGTTGCCGTAGCCGCCGCGGGAGTCACGGCCGCCAAAGCCGCCGCGGTTACCGCGATCGCCGTAGCCGCCGCGGTCGTTGCCGCCGCCAAAGCCACCGCGGCCGCCACGGCCGGGACGGGAGTCGCGGCCGCCAAAGCCGCCGCGGTCGTTGGAGCGACGGTCGTCACGGTTGCCGCCAAAGCCACCACGACGGTCGTCACGGTTGCCGCCAAAGCCACCACGGCCACCGCGGTCGCCGCCGCGGGAGTCACGCCCGCCGCCGAAGCCGCCACGACGGTCGTCGCGGCCGCCACGGTCGCCGCCAAAGCCGCCGCGGCCACCGCGGTCGCCGCCGCGACGGTCGTCGCGACCGCCAAAGCCACCGCGCGGGCCACGGTCGCCACCGCGGCCACCGCCAAAGCCGCCACGGCCACCGCGGTCGCCGCCGCGACGGTCGTCACGGCCACCACGGC
>CAVDXJ010000230.1:0-3645 GCA_963612765.1 Oscillospiraceae bacterium | reverse complement strand
GAGTTTTCTTCTTTTCTACAGAGCTTATTATTACTACTGTATTTAAATTTATATATAAGAACTAATAGAAAGGTCCGAGATGAAATTCACCGTCAGCCAGTCGTCGTTGATGAAAGCCATCACGGTAGTCTCCAAGGGAATGGGCGGCAACTCCACGTTGCCCATCTGCTCGGGCATCTATATCAAGGCAACCGAGGGAACGATCGAGTTCCAGTCCAACAACCTCGTCATTGCCATCAGGCACCTCATCCCGGCAAACGTCGAGGAACCGGGCGAGACCGTGGTCTCGGGCAAGGTCCTTACCAACATCGTGAAGACCCTCTCGGACGCGGCGGTGACCTTCGACGGCGGCGAGAGGACCATCTCGATCTCGTGCGCCAAGTCGACCTTTAGGCTCAACACCCTGGACTGCTCCATCTGGAACTTCGTGCCCGAGGTCGAGGCCGAGAAGGAAATCGAGCTTCCCTCTGACATGCTGTCGCAGATGGTGGACAAGGTCTACAAGGTGACCTCGAAGGAGACCTCGCGCCCTATCCTGCAGGGTATCCAGCTCACCGTCGAGGACAACACCATCCGCCTGGTGGCCACCGACTCCTTCCGCCTGGCCGTGTGCGACTCGAGCGTCGAGGGCGGCAGCGACGAGCCCTTCCGCGCCATCGTCTCGGGCAATGTCTTCCACGACGTTTTGAGCATGCCCTCTGTCACCGACACTATCCGCATCGGCACGACCGAGAGCCAGGTCGTCTTCACCTTTGGCACCACGACCTTTGTTGCCCGCCACATCGAGGGCAACTTCCCCGACTACAAGCAGCTGCTTCCCGCGAGCTGCGGCACCGCCGTCAACATCGACGTCGACGCCTTCTCGTCGGCGCTTAAGCGCGTCTCGGTCATCGCGCTCACCAACTCGTCGGTGCGCTTCGACATCGACGCCGACGGCCGCTTCATGAAGATGTCGGCCTCTTCTCCCGAGCAGGGCGAGTCGTCCGAGATCCTGAACGCCGGCGTCGAGGGCGCGAGCCTCTCCATTGGCCTCAACTACCACTACGTCTTTGACTGCGTGAACGCCGTGGGCGGCACCAAGCAGCTGCGCTTCGAGCTGCAGAGCTCTTCTCAGCCGGGCATCTTCAAGTCCAACGGCAAGATCAACTATCTGTACCTGCTGATGCCGGTTCGCCTCTAACGAGCGGCGGTTTTAGCGCGGCGTGGGCCTTAAGGTCACAGAGCTGAGCCTTTTGGGCTTTAGGAACATGGGGGAGAGGAACATTTGCCTCTCCCCCTCTACAACTGTGCTTTTTGGCCACAACGCCACGGGCAAGACCAACACGGTCGAGGCCCTGCAGATGCTGACGGCGGGGTACTCGTTTAGGCGGCCCACGCCGTCGCAGCTGATCCACGAGGGCGAGCGGCAGGCGAGAATCGCGGCCGTCCTTGAGGGCGACGGGCGCGTGCTGGACGTGAGCTGCGACATCACCGAGCGGCGACGCCAGTTCACGAAGAACGGTAAGAAGTGCCAGGCCGCGGACGTCGCGGGCACCTTGATGTCGGTGCTGTTCACGCCCGACGACCTGTCTCTGGTCAAGCGCGGAGCCAGCGAGCGCCGCGCCGAGCTTGACGACTTTGGCCGGCAAGCCAACCAGGGCTTCTCGCGCGTGCTGGCAAACTACACGCGCTCGATCGAGCAGAGAAACCGCCTGCTTAAGAACGAGGAGTGCGACCAGGGGCTTTTGGGTGCCTGGGACGCGTCGGTGGCACTGGGCGGGGCGACGCTTCTGCACAGCCGCCTGCGGCTCTTTGCGCGGCTGGCCGCCAAGGTAAGCGAGGTCTATGCTCAGATCGCGCCCGCCGAGACCCTGGAGTGCGAGTACCGCTGCTCTTTGGGCGACGAGGCCCTGGGCATGGCCAAAGATGAGCTGCGCGATCTCTTTTTGCGCCGCCTTGAGGAGACCCGCGCCGAGGACCTGCGCCGCCAGCAGACCTGCACAGGACCGCATCGCGACGACGTGGCGTTTTCTATCTGCGGCAGGGATGCCCGCGCCTTTGGCAGCCAGGGGCAGCAGCGCTCGGTCGTCTTGGCGCTCAAGATGGCCGAGGTTCTTCTCGCCGAGGAAATCGTGGGGTCAAAGCCCTTGTTGTTGCTGGACGACGTCATGAGCGAGCTTGACGCGGCGAGAAGGGACGCCGTGGCGGGCTTCTCGCGCGACGGCGTGCAGACGGTGGTCACCACAACCAACCTGGATTACTTCTCAGCAGACATGCTCAAGAGCGCGGAGGTGGTTCGCTACCATGGTCGATGAGTTCGCCTCTATCTCGAGCCTGGGCAACATCATGGGCGGCTACTTCAGCAATCCCGAGGTAGACGCCAAGATGACCTTCAACCGCCGCGTGGGCCTGGCCTGGCACCGCGCTAACGGTGACGTTGAGAGAAAACATACCTGCGGCCTGTTTGTGACAAAGCCGCGCCGCCCCAAGGAGCCGCCCGTGCTGGTGGTCTATGTCGACTCGCGTATGCGCGCCGTGGACTTCTCGGCAAACAAGGACATCTACCTGGCCCGCATGGCGGATGCCGGGCTGACTTTCTCGGACATCCGCTTTGAGCAGGACAAACGAGGTCGCACCCCCGGCGCCGCCCTCGCGCCTGCCGAGCCCAAGAAGCCCGAGCGCCCCACCCTGCCCGATCTCACTCCCGCCGAGGAAGAGCAGGTGAGAAAAGCCTGCGAGGGTCTGTCCCCTAAACTCGCTCAAAGCGCCTATAAAGCCATGAGCAATTCTCTGCGGCGTAAAAAGGCAAAGTAGAGCGGAATTCGTGTACATGCGCTCAGATTGGCTCTGAGCGCCCATAAGAGCGCTATCATGGTTTAGCTATACCTGTTTTTAATTTAAGACTTGCTAAATCAGCCTGTCATTTCGTCTGAAAAGAGAGGACGTGCGCGTGGCAGAAGAGACACAGAACCGCTACGACGGCAGCGAGATCAAGATTCTCGAGGGCCTCGAGGCGGTCCGTAAGCGCCCGGGTATGTACATCGGCTCGACCAGCGCCAGCGGCCTGCACCACCTGGTGTACGAGATCGTCGACAACTCCGTCGACGAGGCCTTGGCCGGTTTCTGCACCAAGATCCAGGTCACCATCCACAAGGACAACTCGGTGACTGTCGTGGACAACGGCCGCGGCATCCCCGTCGACCCGCACCCCGTCAAAAAGATCCCCACGCTTGAGGTCGTTCTCACCATCCTGCACGCCGGCGGCAAGTTCGACAACGCGGCCTACAAGGTCTCGGGTGGCCTGCACGGCGTGGGCTCCTCCGTCGTAAACGCCCTGTCCAAGCAGATGGTCGTCCAGGTCTCGCGCGACGGCAACGTCTACGAGATGCGTTTCGAGCGCGGCAAGACGACGCAGAAGATGACCGTGGTGGGCACCTCCGAGACCACGGGTACCACCATCACCTTCTGGCCTGACGACCAGATCTTCGAGACCTGCGTCTTTGACTTCGACACCCTGCACGACCGCCTGCAAGAGATGGCTTTCCTCAACCGTGACCTGGCAATTGTCTTGACCGACGAGCGCGAGTCCACCCCCAGGGTCAACGAGTTTTGCTACTCGGGCGGCATCATCGACTTCGTTAAGTTTCTCAACAACGGAGAAGAGAT
>CAVDXJ010000229.1:0-3676 GCA_963612765.1 Oscillospiraceae bacterium | reverse complement strand
ACGTGGTCAAGAAGGGCGACATGATCGTCATGGACTACGGCGCGGGCTACCACGATTACCACTCCGACATGACCCGCACCGTGTGCGTTGGTGAGCCGAGTGACGAGCAGCGCCGCGTCTACGACATCGTGCGCCAGGCCCACGAGGCCTGCGCCGCCGCGGCCAAGCCCGGCTGTATCGGTGCCGACATCCACAACCTGGCTGTCAAGGTCATCAGCGACGCCGGCTACGGCGATTACTTCAAGCACGGCCTGGGCCACGGCGTTGGCGTCGAGATTCACGAGAACCCCAACTTTGGCCGCAGCTGGCAGCGCCCCGTGCCCGAGGGCTCGGTCGTGACCATCGAGCCCGGCATCTACCTGCCCGGCAACTTTGGCGTGCGCCTCGAGGACTTTGGCCTCATGACCGCCGACGGCTACGTCCCCTTCACCGAGTCCACGCATGACCTGGTGTGCATCGACTGTTAAGCCCTTCTCGGTGTATACTTTTAAAGTTGGTTTGAACAGGTTTCCCAAATAGGGGAGTTTCTTAGAAAGCGAGTTGTTAGATGCAGCAGATCACCACCGCCGATTTCAAGAACGGCATGGGCCTCAAGATCAAGGACAAGATCTACACCCTGGTTGAGTTCCAGCACGTCAAGCCTGGTAAGGGCGGTGCCTTTGTCCGCTACAAGATCAAGGACCTGCGCTCGGGCCGCGTCATTGGCGACCAGACCTGCAACGCCGGCAGCAAGTTCGACTCTGTCATGCTCACCACCCGTGAGATGCAGTATCTCTACAACGACGGCGACAACTACTACTTCATGGACATGGAGTCCTACGAGCAGATCCCCGTTCCCGCCGAGTTCATTGGCGACAACGCCAAGTGGTTCAAGGAGAACGACACCTGCCTTCTGATGTATGCCGACGAGGACCTTCTGACCGTCCAGCCCCCGATGTTCATCGAGGTCACCATCACCGAGACCGACCCGGGCTTCAAGGGCGACACCGTCCAGGGCGGCACCAAGCCTGCCGTCATCGAGACCGGTGCCACCATCCAGGTGCCTATGTACCTTAACGAGGGCGAGACCATCAAGGTCGACACCCGCGAGGGCAAGTTTGTCTCCCGCGTCTAATCGCTTTGCTTTTTGATGCTGCTTAAGTAGGTTTTGCCGCTCACCGGGGCGCGCGCCCCGTCTAAAGGAGGATCACATGGCCGACACTGAGCTGTTTGTCTCTGGCATCGGTATTTCCAAGAGCGTCGTCTCGACGATCGTCTCTCTCGCCGCTAAAAAGGTCGACGGCGTCGCCTCCGTGGGCGGCAACGACATCGCCTCGAGTCTCATCTCCGTCTTCACCAGCAGGAGCGTCGCGCCCGACGCCGCCGTCGAGTCCAGCGTCGAGAACGACGCCCTGCATGTGGTGATTCACCTGGCCGTCTTCTACGGCTACCCCTTCACTAAGCTCGCCGCGGACGTGCGCGAGGCCGTTGCCCAGGCCATCACCGACCAGATCGGCGTTGGCGTTGACGCGGTCGACGTCTGCATCGACAGCCTCGTTTTCCCCAAGGAGTAGAGCTCTTGAGCAAAAAGTTGTTTGGCGGGCGCACCCTTGCCCGCAGCCAGGCCCTTCAGCTGCTGTTCCAGGCCGAGGCAAACGGCCGCACTGTCGAGGAGGTCCTGGCGGGCGATTACGTGATCGACTGCGGTCCTTTGGACGACTTTGGCCACGACCTGGCCGTGGGTTGCGACAAGCGACGCTACGACGTAGACGCCATCATTGCCACGCGCTCGATGACCTGGAGCCTCTTTAGGCTTCCTGCCGTCGACCGCAACCTTTTGCGCTTGGCCCTCTACGAGATGCTGCTGGTCGACGAGGTGGATATCCCCGTCACCATCAACGAGTCGGTGGAGCTGGCTAAGGCCTATGGCACCGAGGAGTCTTCGGCTTACATCAACGGCATTCTTGGCCGTGTGGCCGACGACATCGAGGCCGGCGTCGACGTGGTCAAGAAGGCCTATGACGCCTTGGCCGAGCGCGGCGAGACGATCGAGGACCTTGAGTACATGTTCGACGCCCGCTTTGACGTCTATGAGGAGCCCGAGATCGAGCACGAGCCCTTTGGCTCTGACCGCGAGGACGAGATGAGCGGCGGCGTGTATCACGTCGAGGGCCCGGGTGCTAACGACGATGACGACTACGAGGGCCGCTGGTAATGGCTCGCGTCGACACCTCCAAGTACCAGACTTTCTCGCAGATCACGGGTCGTTTGGACGACATCGTGATGGCCGTGCGCGACAAGGACGTCTCGCTCGAGAAGTCGCTTGACCTCTTTGACGAGGCCATTGCTCTGGGGTCCAAGGCCGTCGACATGGTCGACGCCACGGACTTCTCGCCCGAGGAAGAGGCTCAGCTCGAGCAGCAGAAGGCCGAGGCCGAGAAGGACGCTGCCGCTGTGGCTGACTCCGAGAAGCCCGCGGCTGACGAGGCCGGCGCTGATCCGGCCGCCGACGTGGCCGTAGGGGAGTAGGGCAGGTGCCTAAGCGTCGCCGCCTGGACGAGGAGCTCGTCGAACAGGGATTTTTTGCTACTAGAGATGAGGCCTTGCGCGCCGTCATGGCAGGCGAGGTCTCTACTTCTGAGCGCCGTCTGACGTCTGCTGGCGAAAAGGTCCCTTGTGGCATTTACCTGCACGTTAAGGGGCGCCCCAGCTACGTGAGCCGCGGCGGCGTCAAGCTCGAGCGCGGGCTTGAGGAGTTTGGCGTGGACACGAGCGGGCTTTGGTGCCTGGACGTGGGTTGCTCCACCGGCGGCTTCACTGATTGCCTGTTGAGCCATGGGGCGGCACACGTGACCTCGGTCGACGTGGGCTACGCACAGTTCGACTGGTCGCTGCGCCAGGACGCGCGCGTTCGGCTGCTTGAGCGCACGAATATCGTTGATGTTCCGGGGCTTCTCGGCGAGGGCCTCTTTGACCTGGCCGTTTGCGACGTTTCCTTCACGTCTGTGTTGACGGTGCTACCGGCCGTCTGTGACCTGTTGAAGCCCACGGGCGCGTTTCTCACCTTGGTCAAGCCTCAGTTCGAGGCCGCGCGTGAGGATGTGGGGGAGGGCGGTGTCGTGTGCGACGAGGCTGTTCGCCTCGCCTGCGTCGACCGTGTTCGCGAGGCCTTTGAAGAGCGCGGCCTGGTTGTCCAGGGGTTTTGCGTAAGCCCTATCAAGGGTCACAAGGGCAACGTCGAGTACCTTTTGTACGGCAAAAGAAATGCGGGCCGCCTGTAGAGTTATGGTGGCGTATGCCTCTTTTGGGTGATAGAATACCCGTACGGATGTTCTATGATTGAGAGGTGCGCCTTGAAGGTTCTTATCGTTCCTAACTACTCGAGGCCAGATGCGCTGGACAGCGCGCGCCAGCTTGAGTCTTGGCTAGATGATCAGGGCGTGGAGACCAAGTGGGCCCACGACAAGAAGGTGTTTCCCAACCGTCACGTCGATGCCTCTGATTGTGGGCTGGTCGTCTCGCTTGGAGGCGACGGCACCTTGCTGCGCGCGGCGCGCATCGTGGGCTACACGGGTGTGCCCATTCTGGGCATTTCCTACGGCCACCTTGGTTTTTTGACCAGCGCGGGGCCCGACCAGCTTATCGAGACCGTGGCCAGCGCCCTTGCGGGCGAGCTGCATGTGAGCCATCGTGCCAC
>CAVDXJ010000228.1:0-3679 GCA_963612765.1 Oscillospiraceae bacterium | reverse complement strand
GCTACTACATCAGCTACGGCACCGACGAGGGCGGCGACGCCTGGCAGCGCCACACCGCCAAGGAGTTCGCGGCCAAGCTCAACGGCGAGACCAAGGGCCGCTACAAGTGGGGCGCGGCCGTGGCCCTGGTGGCCCCCGCCACCAAGGGCGACGACCAGGTTTTCTGGTACTGGAACGCCAAGGAGACCACGGGCCTGTACCCGAACCCTTACATTACCGATAAGAATTGCTACAACGCCGTTCTTGGCTTCGACATGCCGCAGAACGACGTGAACGTCGTCGCGACCTACGCCACCCGCGCCAAGCAGGTGGCCGTGGGCATCGACGCGCCCGCCGCGAACAAGGACCTGCCCAAGACGGCCCAGGTCCAGCGCATCGACGCCGGGACGGGCGGGTACGCGCCCCTCACCGTGCCCGTGACCTGGTACAAGGTCGGCGAGAACGGCGAGAGGACCCTCGCGGCCGGCGTAGCCGAGGGCGACGCGACCTACGTGGCCTCCTTCAGCTGCTCACAGTCGGTTCAGCTCGGCCTGTTCTTCAGCAAATCCCTCTCTACCGGCGACGTGACCGTCAAGACGACCGGCGGCAATGGGGCCAAGGCCGCGTCCGTCAAGGTCGACGACGCCACCGGCGCCCTCACCGTGGAGATCGGGGGCTTCGCGAGGACCGAGAAGATCGAGGAGCCCAAGCTCAGCGAGCTCGACCTCATGATCAAGAAGAAGGGTTACTACACCTACGACGACGTGCCGACCGCCCTGGCGCTTGACGACGCCGCGACCCAGGCCTCGGGCGACTCGCTCGGCGGGGTCACGGTCACCCTCGCCAAGGGCACCGGTGACGTCACCGTCGCCGCGCCCGCCAAGGACGGCTACAACTTCTGCAACTGGGAGGGCGTCCCCCAGGACTGGACCAAGGACGACGAGGCCGGCACCCTGACCATCCCGGCCTCTGCGCTTGACGACTCGGACGATCTCCCCACGATCACCGCCTACTACACCCCGGTCGTGACCGAGGTCGAGATCGCGGTCGACGAGCCCGCGCCCGTCGCTGGCAAGAAGCTGGCCACCGTCGCCACGTCCATCGTGCTCAAGGGTTCCGACGGCAGCGAAGTCGACCTCGCCGACGCCATGGGGAAGAAGCAGTTCCAGATCACCTGGTCCCCCGAGTCCGAGGACGGCCTCGCCGACTGGTCGACCTCCTACTCCGCGCTGATCGAGCTGGCCGCCGCCGACGACCTCGAGGGCGTCGAGGACGTGCTGGCCACCGGCGCCGTCGTCAAGGTGAGCTGCGCCTCTGGGGCAACCGTCGCCGAGGCCGCCGGCTTCACCATCGTGGACGGCCAGCTTTGCCTGGCCATCGGCTTCCCCGCGACGAGCGACCTCGGCGTGACGTCCGTCTCGGCGCCTGAGGCGGTCGAGGTATCCTTCGAGGACGCCCTGGCCTACCAGGCCGAGGGCAGCTGGCCGCTGCCCCGCACCGTGACCATTGAGCTCCAGAACGGCGAGAAGGTCGACGGCGACGTCGAGTGGGAGGCCGTCGAGGGCTTCGACGCCAATGCCACCTCGGCCCAGGAGCTGACCGTCAAGGGCAAGGTCACCAACATCGCCTACGAGGACGCCGACATCGCCGACGGCTACGACCCCAACGTGACCGTCACCGTCAAGGTCGCCGCGCCGCAGGGTTCCGGCTCGGGCGACGAGAAGGGCAACGAGTCCAACGAGAAGGACGACGAGAAGGAGGCCGATACCGAGACCGAGACGGCCGCGTCCGCTCAGGCCAAGGCCGCCGCGAAGAAGGGCACCCCCTCCACCGGCGACGTCACCTACGGCGGCATCGCGGGTCTCCTCGTCCTGGCGATTGCGTGCCTGGTTGTCGCGCGCCTGTCTCGCCGTAAGAACTAGGGGCTGCGGCTAACGGGCTTCTCGCCAACGCTGTGATTTGGGACCCTCCGGATGCCTCGGTGTCTGGAGGGTCCTTTTTGTCCCCAAGGAGCTTAAAAAATCAAATATCACAGGGGGTTGTGGGACTTATGGCACGCCGAAAGAGCTATATTAAAGGGCTATCAATCTCCCACCCCATAAGGAGGACGACATGAGAACCCGCCCGCCCCAACCCAGAAGGCGTGGCCTTCTTGCCGTCGCGTTGGCGGCTGTCTTTGCAGCCTTGGTCTGTGTCGTTGCGGCGCCGGCGCCCGCGCTGGCCATCGACGTCTACGTTGCCCACTCCCTCGACGACGCCGGAAACCGCACGGATTACAAGACCGTGGCCGACGCCATCAAGGACGGCTACAACGGCAAGAAGATCTTCATGGACGCGGACTGGCCCGTTGAGGTGTATGGCCGCGGCGAAGCTATGGATTTGGGCGGTATCACCGTCGAGGAGGGCAAGAAGCTCACCATCGACATGAACGGCCACAAGATCTACAACAAGGGCAAGGACTCCGTTGCCGGATACATCGATACCCCGACGATCTGCGTGCAGAAGAACGCCGAGCTGGTCCTTACCGCCAACAGCACAGCCAGGCAGACGAAGATCTCTTACAAGGGCTTTGATCCCGAGGACGAAACGTATGAGGATAACAGGGTCGACTACACGGTGACGACCGGCGGCCTGGTGACGAACACCTCGAACTGGAAGCCCGGTATCCTGGTCTGCGAGTCGGGCAAGGTGACCCTTGACGGCGTGACGGTCGCCGGATGCTATGGCACGTTCACATATACGGATAATAAATACAACCAAAGGCACCACACGCTGATGGGCCTGCACGGCGCGGTCACGCTCTCCAAGGACTCGATCCTCAACATGAAGAACGGCGCCTCGATCGAGCACAACGCGACGTTTAAATCCGGCGCGGGCGTTAAGATTGCCGGCTCCAACGTCACCGTAAACTTGGAGGGGGGCTCTTCTATCCACCACAACCGCGCTTTTGCCAATAGGGGCCACGTCGGATGTGGCGGTGGAATCTACTCGGCGAGCTCGGGCACGCGCATCACGATGAGCGGAGACTCCAAGATTTACTCGAACACGGCGGACGCCGGCGGCGGCATCTGTCTTGAGGGCGGCGGGTTCACCGTCACCTCGAGCGACGGCAACGCCACGATATCGAGCAACAGGGCCGTGCACTCGGACAGGTTCGAGTCACGGGGGAAGCAGAGCGGCGGCGGCATCCTTGTCTCGGAGTCGGGCGGCGGCTCGATCGAGAACATCACGATCAGCGAAAACTACTCTGCCTACGACGGCGGCGGCATTGAGCTGGACAAAGGTAAGGTCACCGTGCGAAACTGCGCGATCACTGGCAACAAGTGCTTCTACGAGGGCGGCGGCATCTGCGTCTCCAGCGGCGACAACACGATCGAGGGCTGCACGATCACCGGCAACTACTGTGACGGCGCCGAGAAGAACTACGAGGGCGGCGGCGTCTTCGTGGGTTGCCAGCACGACGTCAAGCTGAGCGGAACCTGCGTGATCAAGGGCAACACGCGCCGCGCCAACTCGGGCGACGCCGACGATGTCTTCCTCAACGCGAACTTCGGCGCCAGCATGAAGGCCTACATCACGGGAAGCCTCTCCCAGGGCTCCAGCGTGGGCGTGCGCACCGGCACCACCGGCGACCGCCGCGTCGCGAAGAACTTCAAGCCCGCGTCCAAGGACTGCCTGTTCTACGACCTGGACGGCTACT
>CAVDXJ010000227.1:0-3692 GCA_963612765.1 Oscillospiraceae bacterium | reverse complement strand
GTAGCCGGCCTTCCAGCGCCGACGTTTGCCCAGTTGGCATCAGGCGCCGGAGGCCAGGCTACTCGCCGTCCCCCGCTTTAAACCCGGAAATCTCGCGCGTGCCGTATCTGAGGCCTAAAGCATCGGCCCGTTCTTGCCGTCGCTAAGGTCTTCTTTGCCAAAGTCAAAGAAAAAGTACCCGCAATCGCGGCACGTGCACTGCTTAACGACGCTGCCCGACTCCACCGTGATGCGGACGCTCGAGCACTTGGGACACGTGATGCGGCTAAGGACGAGCCCGCTGCGCTTAAGCTTGTACTCCTCCTCCGTCAACCCGCCAACGACCTCGCCCATCTCGCCGTTTTCCAGGTTCTTCTTCTCGCACATAATGGCCCTCCTATTCCCTGGCCCCCAACAGCCGCAGCCCTTCCACGCTCAACGCAAACCGCAACGGCTTCTTAGCCACGACCTCAATATACCCCGCGTCCTCGAGCCTCTTTGTGCAAATACGAGCCGTTTGTTCGGAAACCCCCAGGTACGGGGCAAGCTCACTCAAAGAAACCCCTGGGAATGCCGCGAACAGCTCGTATTGAGCAAGCATGTAGAGAGCCGCGCGGCCCCTCTCGTCCATGTCCACCTCACCAATGGCCTGGCGTGCCTTCTCGATCTGGGCGACTTTCTCGCTTAGATCAAGAATTAAATCATCCTGCGCTCCCGAGATGTACTCCATAAGACACATGACAAAGTGCGTGAGCTCCCCATGGTTCAAAGGGTTCTCGGCGTCCTTGAAGGCTCGGTAGTAAGGAGCCTTGTTCTGCGCAATCGCGCGGGAAAGCGACAACGCGGTGAGAAGGGACAGGGGCCGACTGAGGTAAAGGGCCAAGAGATAGCGCCCCGTCCTGCCGTTTCCGTCATAGAACGGGTGAATGTGCTCAAAAAGGTAATGCGCCGCGATGGCGGCATAAGTCGCGGGAATCTCGTTGGACGAAGCCACGCGAATCATCATGCCAACAGCCGAGATAATCGCCCCCTCGGGCTCGATACCACGGTGAAGCACCTTACCCCCGTCGCCGATGATGTCGACGCCCGAGCGGCGAAACAGCGCCCCGTCCGGCGCGGAGGAACCCAGGTCCTCTCCCCGCATGACCTTGTCGTAGATTGACCGTACGTCCTCGGCGGACGCGGGCAGGGTCTGCTCGTCCGCAGAGAGGCCCACATAGAGACTCGCAAGCTCCATGAACCTCTTGTTCGATAGCCCGCGGGAGTCCTGAGCATCGCGGGCCTCGGCGAGAAGCTCGTCGATTTGTCGGCGGGTGCTGCGAATGCCCTCAAGGGCGTTGGTGCTTACTACCTCGTCGATCACAAGACCGCGCACCAAGGCGCCCCGCGCGATGGGCGGCAGCGATGAATAGAGCGCCGATACCCGCCGTTCCTTGCGCAGAACTGCCTCATTGAGCACGGAGAGCTCGCGCGGGACAGCAAAGAACAGTTCGTCTTCGCCGGCCGAGATACCAAGGGTAAAGGACGAGTCGGCCGAGCGGCGCTCCTGCGCCAGAGCGCGGTTGTTCGCAAGGGCGGCAGTGCTCTTGTCCATATGAAACAAGGTACTGAGGGTCCGGTAAGTCATGATATTCCCTGATGTCAAAGATTTACGGCTATTTTCGGCCCTCTATTTTATAGGGTTTTGCGATTTCTATAAAATAGAATACCAGAAATAGCCCAACTTCTCCCCGTTGACGAGAAGTTGGGCCGCTAACTTCTCCTGGACGGCGAGAAGTTCGGGCGACTTCGACGATTACGGGAACCAAGCCCAAGCAAGCCGCAACCAAATTTCAGTCGCCAGCTGAGATAACCCCGCAGCAAAATGCGCATCATTTTGAACCGCTACCCGATTAGTCCTCTATTGGAAACACGAACCCGCCCCAGCGTACGTATAGTGTTTTTCAGCTTCTCTTAACCGACTCAATCGCCGAGGTGACGCGCATATGGCAGAGACCAAAATCAAAATCGTAAGCAACCCGTACGAGGAACAAGTCAAGTTCTTCACGCTCAACGGCGCCGAGTGGACAAGCATCAACCCCAGCAGCCGCCTTCTCAACGAGAAGCTTGTCAAGGGCTTCTTCCCCTTCAAGGCCGAGGACATCGTCAAGGTCATCCTCAAGGAATTTGGCGGCAGCGAGAAAATCCAACTCATCTTCGAAGGCGCAGACGACGAGTGGAGCGAGCTCGAAGCCATCTGCGACGACGAGGCCTACTCCGCCCAACTCGAGGCCCAGCGCGCAGATCGCTATCTCTCCAACGCCCGCGACATCCTCCCCGAGATCATCGAGGTCTTCAAAGAGGTCAAGCCGCTGGTAGACAGCTCGGTTTCTGACCACAGCAAGGTTTCTGACCAGATCGACAAGTTCACCGATGTCTCCAGCGATATCATCCCGCTCTGCGTTCTGGGCAATTACAGCGCCGGCAAATCGACCTTCATCAACGCCCTTATCGGCATGGAAATCCTGCCCAACGGCGACGAGCCGGTAACCGCCCGTGTCTTCCAGATCAAGCGCTCGAAAGACCGCGACCGCGCGATGATCCAGTTCAACTGCGGGGAAAGCCGCTTCGTCCTGCGTTTTGACCCAAACGGTCTCATGGAGAACAAAGAGCTCAACGGATTTGCGCTCTACGACAAGATCGTCGCCAAGGTTGCGAAGGCCGCCCCGGGCATGGCCACTCATATGAACAGCGCGCTCAAAGTCCTCAATTCCTACCAGGCAGAAGACGGCGACAAGCCCATCTCGGACCTCATTAGGATCGAGGTCCCCTTTGCCGAGTCCGACCCTTGGCCCCACGACCGCGAGTTCGTCATCTTCGACACGCCGGGGTCCAACTCTGCCTCAAACGAAGACCACGTCAGAGTACTTAGGGCCGCAATGGACGGCCTCTCCAACGGCCTTCCCATCTTTGTCGCCGAGTACAGCTCGCTGGACTCCACCGATAACGAGAAGCTCTACCGGGAAATTGAGCAGATCCCTGCGATCGACGAGCGCTTTGCCATGATCGTCGTGAACAAGGCCGACTCGGCCGATCTTCCCAAGGGCGGATTCGACGAAGACGAGGTCAAGCAGGTCATGGGCTGGTCCATCCCGCGCAACCTCTACGGCCAGGGTATCTACTTCGTCTCTTCGATCCTTGGCCTGGGCGCCAAGATTCGCGGCGAGTTCATGAGCGACAACTATGCCGAGAAGTTCGAGGACCAGCAGCGCAAGTACGTCGACCCCACGAGCCGCTTTTACAAGACGCTCTACCGCTACGACATCCTGCCCGGCCAAATCAGCCGCAGGACAAACAAGGAGTCCGAGGCCTGCAGCGACCTTCTCCTTGCCAACAGCGGCCTGTTCTGCATCGAGAACGAGATCCGCCTCTTTGCCGAGCGCTACTCGGCCTACAACAAGTGCAGCCGCTCGGAAGACCTGCTCCAAGAGATCGTAGGCATTACCGAGGAAGAAATCACCGCGGCCAAGCAGGTCGTCGAAGGCGAGAAGAAAAAGCGCGAGCAGGAGCTCGACGACGAGAAGAGCGCCCTCATCGAAAAGCTCGAGGCTTACGACAAGACCGCCCGCGACAAGGCGAGTGGCGAATACCCCGCCGCAGTCAGCGCCGAGCTTAACGTGAGGCAGTGGAACACCAGCGTCGAAGAGCTCGAGCGGAGGCAGCGCTCCATCACC
>CAVDXJ010000226.1:0-3712 GCA_963612765.1 Oscillospiraceae bacterium | reverse complement strand
ACCGCGGCGGCCGTCTTGGGGGCGTCGCCGGTAAGAAGCAGCGTCTTGATGCCGGCCTCGCGCAGGCGAGCGACGGCCACGGCGCTGGTGGGACGCACGGGGTCTGCCACGGCGACCATGCCCAGAAGGCGGGTGTCGCGGGCAAAATAGAGGGCCGTCATGCTAGCCTCGGCAGCCTTCTCGGCGGCTGTGCGCAAAGGCGCGACGTCGATGCCGTTGTCGGCCATCAGACGGGCGTTGCCGGCAAAGACCGGGGTCTCCCCCACCCGCGCCGTCAGACCGCCGCCGGGGACCTGCTTGAAGTCGTCAATCGGGGCGCCCTTCTCGGCACCATAGCCATGGTCATCGGCGTAGTCGCAAATAGCCTGCGCCAACGGGTGCTCGCTCTTGCGCTCAAGAACGGCCGCAAGGCCAATAAGCTCCTGCTCGGAGGTACCTGCGGCGAGAACGACCTCGCACACGCGGGGCTTGCCCTCGGTGATGGTGCCCGTCTTGTCAAAAACCACGTAGTCCAGGTCGCAAGCGGTCTCGAGCGACTCGGCCGATTTGATGAGAATACCGTGCGCCGCACCGCGGCCCGTGCCCACCATGATGGCCGTGGGCGTGGCCAGGCCCAGCGCACAGGGGCAGCTGATGACCAGGATCGAGATGGCGTGGTTGAGGGCCGTGGCAAAGTCGCCGCTGATGGCGATCCACACCGCAAAGGTCACGGCAGCGATCGCCATGACCACCGGGACAAAGACGCCCGCGATTTTATCGGCCATGCGCTCGATGGGGGCCTTGGAGCTGGTGGCCGCGTCGACCAGGCGAATGATGCCGGCAAGAGTGGTGTCCTCGCCCACCGCGCGGGCCTCCATCACAAACCATCCGCTGGTAACGGCGGTCGCGCCGGTGACCTTGTCGCCCGTGGCCTTTTCCACGGGAAGGGGCTCGCCGGTAAGGGCGCTCTCGTCGATGGACGCCGAGCCCTCCACCAGCACACCGTCAACCGGCACGGCCTCGCCGACACGCACGACCACTTGGTCGCCCACCTGCACGTCTTGGGTGGGCACATCGACTTCCTTGCCGTCGCGCAAGACGCGGGCGGTCTTAGGTGCCAGGTTCATAAGGGACGAGATGGCGTCGGTGGTGCGCAGCTTGGCGCGCGCCTCAAAGAACTTGCCCAGGTCGATCAAGGCCAAAATCATGCCGGCCGAGTCAAAGTACAGGCCGTGCATGGCGGCGTGGGCCGCCTCCATGTCCATGGCGCCAAAGGCCCAGGCCATCTGGTAGAGGCTCACCAAGCTGTAGGCAAAGCTCGCGGCCGAGCCCACGGCAATGAGCGAGTCCATGTTGGGCGAACGGTGCCACAGGGTCTTGAAGCCCACAATGAAGTAGCGGCGGTTGATGAAGAGGATCGGCGCACACAGGATGAGCTGCGTGATCGCCGCTGCCATCATATTGTTCATGCCGTCAAGGCCCGGGACCTCGGGCCAGCCCAGCATGGGTCCCATGGCGATATAGAAGAGCGGCACGGCCAGCGCCAGCGAGACAACTAGCTCAACAAAGCGCTGGTGAATGGCGTCTTTCGCAGCACGGTTGGGGTCGGCAGGCACGGCGTCCTTCTTGGCTGCCACCCGGCGCGTCGCGCCGTACCCGGCCTTCTCGATGGCAGCCACAACGGCCGCAGCGGTTTTCTCGCTGCCGTCAAAGTCGATCTCCATAGAGTTCTTAAGCAGGTTGACGTTGGCCTCGGCCACTCCTTCGACCGAAGCCGCGGCCTTTTGCACGCGAGAAGAGCACGCGGCGCAGGTCATGCCCTGGATATCAAAGGTTTCCTTCATAGCGGGCGCCCCTTACATGAATTTCTTGAAGAGGCCCATGACCTCGTCGGTCACCTCGGTGTCGCCCGCCTGGATGCGCTCGACCACGCAGGTGTTGAGATGGTCTTGCATAACCTCGCGCGAGATCGCCTTGACAGCAGACTCCACGGCGGCGAGCTGCGTGAGCACGTCTCCGCAGTAGCGGTCCTCCTCCACCATGGTCTTGATGCCGTTCAACTGCCCGATCGCGCGATTGATACGCTTGGTGACGTCGGCCTTCATGTCAGCCGAGCGCGGCGTGTTCTTATGCGCCGCGCAATGGCAGCAAGTCCTCTTGGTTGCCTCGGCCATTCTGGCCTCCTTCTTGACGCGATACCCCCATGGGGTATTGATTATCGAATGCAATCCTACACCCCTCTGGGGTATGTCGTCAATCTCAAATCGAATTACCACCCAGACCAACCGCTTAGTGTCACGTTTGTGTCACTGTCACAAGTCGCTTCGCCCTTTTAATGAAAAAGTTAACCCGCTTGAACTTCATTAAGTCTTCATAGAACCCCCCCCCTCAACTTTTCTTTAAGCGCAATGTCGCCGTTTGGCCTGAACAACAAGGGGGGTACCCAAAAACGTCAAAAAAGTCCCACTGTTACCGTGGACTAACACAAGGTTTGACAGGTATTTTTCCTCAAAGGCCAGATGCCCTGGTAAAAGCCGTTGTACATATGTCACAAACGTCACAGCGCGCGCAAACATCACGGCGCCTGGTCTCCTCAACGATTACGGAAGGCCCCATTAGATGAGCTGCGACACCTCGGACCATAAGCCGCACACGCACGGTCAAAAATACGCGCTTGAAAACCACCTCGGCGGCTACCACCGATGCTTCCTTGGAACCCCAGGACACCTCGAGTTCATGAGCGAGAACCTCTCCAACATGCTCGGCTACACAAAACGAGAACTCTTCGAACTCATTGGCCATATCTACACCGGCGTCGTACACCCCGACGACTGCTCGGACTTCGACGAGTTCTGCTTTGGCCTTGCTCAAAAGGAAAAAAGCGCGACCACGGCGTACCGCATGATAAAGAAGGACGGTACGGTCATCCATGTCGTAGACACCATGACATCCATCGTGGGTGACGACGGCGACATGCGCGGATACTCCGTTGTTAGCCAAATTCCCGACAGCGCCGACTTCCCGGCCGATACTGAGAAAATCGCAGTGCTGCGCGTCATTGGTGGCTCAAAGATGAAGATTGAGAAGACCACTGGCATATCGAGCAAAATCCTAGGGTCGTTTGCCGACAAGAGAGACTGCGATTTCCTCAAATTCGTCTCGCTGACAGACCAAGACAAGATACGCGCAGCCTTTAAGCGCGCCTACGAGGACGAATACTCAGGTATGGAGCCGTGCGTCTTCGTAACCTCGGAGGGGCAAGGCCTCCAGTGCAACCTATGGGTCGAGCGAAACGAGACCCGCACTTCTTTTGAGGACTGCACTTTCTGCGTCAAAGTCGAACTGGATAAGAACTACAAGGGCGAGGAAAAGATCACCTCATTTAGCAAGCTGCTCCTCTCGAACTTTGCCGAGGATATCTTCGAGGTCGACAGGGCAAACAATACCATCATGTGCGTTTGTCAAGGCAGGTCCGGTCTTCTCGACTCACTCGTAAACATCCGCATGAACGCCGACGACTTTCTTGCCTGGCTCCTCGATTTTGTCCAAGAGCGAAACAAAAAAGAGGTCTCTGATTTCTACCGCAAGGCATTGGCCCGACCGGCATCAAAGGGTGCGACGAGCCTTGCCCCCAACAAGCTCGACTTCGAGATGCACACAAAAGACAACGACAGGCATGCCGTCACGATGGTCATCGTGCCAATCTCGAGCAACAAGTACTTCCTATGCCTCA